>NZ_JAHPYX010000177.1:0-24433 GCF_019058535.1 Candidatus Borrarchaeum sp. | reverse complement strand
CCGTTGTGTGGTGTGATAGGCACTCACATACTCTACCAGCGTACCAGCTTCCTCCGCTTTGTACTCGGTAAAACACATGAGTTGCCCCCAGCCGGCGTCACTAATCGACTTGGCGAGACGATGGTTCTTCACCATGTTGGTGATGCTAAGCTGCTCATACACAATCAGGTCATAGTTATCGACCAGTTTCCGGCTGAGCTTGTGATGAAAGTCCTTGCGCTGGTTGCGTATCTTCCGGTGTACCCGTGCCACCTTCCTGTTCTGCTTGTGACGGTTACGTGAGCTCTTAACCTTCCTGTCTTTCCTTCGCTGTTCTTTAGCGAGTTTCTGCTCCGAGTGTCTTAACCAGCGCGGGTTGTCTATGGTGTCTCCGTTATTGAACGTCAGTAAACTCTTCAGCCCGACATCCACCCCTATCGCCTGCTGTATGTCTCTTTTCTGAGACTCAGGAGTGGAGTCAGGCAGTGCGACTACAAAACAGGCATACCAGTGGTCGACATCACGTTTAATGGTACAGGTCTTAACCTCGCCTTCAGATGGGATAGGTCGGTGGAGTTTGATGGTAATAACTCCGATTTTCGAGAGGCGAAGTTTCTGGTGGTGGTAATCGAGGGCGAACCCACTTTGCGGGTACGTGAAGGAATCATAGCGGTATTTCCCTTTAAATCGTGGGTATCCTGCTTTTTCACCCTTTTTAATGCGTCGAAAGAAGTTCTTGAAGGTCTTATCCAGTCGTTTCAGCACGTCTTGCAGTACCTGCGAATGCACCGCTTGCAAAAATGGATTGGTCTGTTTTGCTGCTTTCAAGTGGTTGGCTTGCTCATAATAGCTGACTGCCTGTTGCTGCCCGTCCCTGGCCTCTTTTCGCTCCGCCAGCGCGTTATTATACAACAGACGACAGATAGTCAGCCATTGCCTCAAAGTAGCCTGTTGTGGTGTGGTGGGATACAGGCGAAATTTGTACGTGCGTTTCATCGCATTTCTTCCTCTGTTCCCCTGAGCATCATGTCACTCACGATAGTTAGTATCCGCAAACTGCTATTTAAACTGAGGGACACTACCATGAAAGTGAAACCAGTAAAAAAACGCAATTCATCCCCCCAACACGTTGGGGGGTCTTCTTGCGAAGACTTCATAAAGCATATAAACAATAAGCGAAGCCAGTTTCGCGTTTAATCATTTTAAGGTGTCAAATTTGAAAGATCAAGATTATGAAGAAATTGCTCAAAAACTTAGAGAGACACTCGGCGAAGGCAAAGTGTTCACACAAACATTTCATAGAATGGCATACTCAAGAGACTGGTCTCCTCGTGATGCGAAGGAGGCATATTTACCAGATATCGTTGTTAGACCTTTTTCAATCGAAGAAGCCTCGAAAATGGTGAAAATAGCTAATGAGTACAAAATTCCCGTCATACCTTATGCAGGTGGGACAGGGATGAGCGGGGCAAGTGTGCCAATCTATGGCGGAATATCTGTAGATATGAAGGGTTTAGACAAAGTTAAAGAAGTTGACGTAAAAAATATGACCGTAACCTGTGGCGTCGGTATCACGATTCTTCGATTAAATGAAATTTTAGCAGAATATGGACTATGGTTTCCGCATGACCCAGAAAGCAAACCGGCCTCAACTGTGGGCTCTGCTATCGCCTGTAATAACGATGGAACCTTCGCGATTAAATATGGACGCACCCCTGACTTCTTGTTGAACACAGTTGTTGTAACTGGAACTGGCCAAATTTTACGAATTGGTCATCGAAAGGCTCTCGTGAGTAGCACAGGACTTAATTTAATGCCCCTATTTATCGGATCAGAAGGAACCTTAGGCTTAGTATGTGAGGCAACACTTCGAATATACCCTCTACCTAAAGCACGTGCAGTCTTAGGCTTACTATTTAGATCAATTACTGACGCAATAAATTCACTTCAAAGATTATTGCAAGCTGGACTAAGTGTAGAATCTGCCCATGTAAATTGTGGAAGGCGACTTAATTTTTACACACATTCATTCCGATTGAAGCATAATCGTGACCCAGACATTCCAGAATGGACGGATGCGGTACTGTTTGTATCATTTAATGGCGACAGCAAGGTTGTAGATTTTTCAAAGGAATATGCGCTAAAACTCGTAGAAGAAACAGATGGTGAGTTACTTAAGGAGGAGGCTATGGTCGAGTCGTGGTGGAACTCTAAACATACTGGCAGTTTCATTCCGTTTAGGCAAAAATGGCCAGATAGCCAACGGGAAAAGAAATTTGGTGCTGCAGATCTCGGACTTCCAGTAGGACGTATTGAGGAAGGATACCAAAGATATTTAGAAATAGCGGAAAAAAATGGGCTTGAAATCTTAGGTATGTGTGTTTACAATGAGAAGGCGAGTTGTATAAGCCCTTCTATTTCATTTGCAGTATGGGTGGATGATAAAGATCCAGAAAACGTGCGAGGCTGGTGGAATTACGTCAAAGAAATGAGCTATATGGCAGTTGACCTCGAAGGAACAATGAGCACCTATTGGGGGGACGGTGAATTTCGCATCGGCTATAATCGTTATGAACACGGTGACAGCCTTGACGTGATGATGCAAATAAAGAAGATCTTCGATCCAAATAATATAATGAATCCAGGGAAGAAGTTTTCCGTTGATGAAATTAACAAAATTACCGTTAAAATCGAGAAAAACTAGAGGAATAAAAATGGAGTTAGAAAAATACAAAGATGCAATTTACACCTGTAATCGTACACGGTGTGGTTTCTGTCGTGAAGAATGTCCAGTTTTTAAAGAGAAAAAACTAGAAACGTATGCATGTCGTGGAAAAATGCTTATTGCCCGAGGCATGCTCGAAGGAATTATTCCAGAAAACGAGTACGAAGAAATTGCCAAAATTGTCAACACCTGTAGTGTTTGTGGTTCCTGTGCCGCTAATTGTGCACTTGATAATGACGAAATCCTAGAAGCACTCCGAGCAGATCTAGTCAAAAAAGGATTTACCGATGAAAATCATCTCATTGGAATTAATTCCATCCTCGAAAAAGAAAATCCGTTTCAATTAGATCGCGAGGATAAAACGGACTGGGCAGAAGGTATTGAATTCAACAAACAGTCTCCAATCCTCTTTTACGCAGGATGTACAGATTCACTTTTTTATCCAGAACGCTTAGAAAAAACGGTGAGGATCCTAAAAAAACTTGGGATTGAAATGAACTACTTGGGCTCGGATGAGCCATGCTGTGGAGAACTCATGCATACAACAGGACATTGGAATAAATTTCGAGCGCAAATAGAGAAGACAGAAAAATTATTCAGAGAAGCCGGTGTTAAGACCATTGTAACTCATTGCCCAGGCTGCCTGAGAACTTTCAGAGACAAATATCCAAAATTTTATGAGAAATTTGATTTTGAAGTCCTACATGTTATCCAGATCATTGCCAAAGAAATTGAGAGCGGAAAAATTACCTTCAAAAAACCAGTAAATATGAAAGTCACATACCATGATCCCTGTCATCTAGGGAGACTTGCCGGTATTATCGAAGAACCTCGTACAATACTAAACGCAATTCCAGGTATTGAACTAATCGAGATGCCGCACATTGGGTATCAATCACATTGCTGTGGCGGAGGCGGTGGACTTATGGCAGTCGATTATGATTTGGTAGCTAATCTCACAGATAGCCGCCTTAAAGAGGCCGAAGAAACGGGAGCGGAGTACTTAGTCACGATCTGTCCCACTTGTGAATTTAATTTTGACAAAGTTATTCGAAATTACAATATTAAGCTCCTCGACGTGATGGATATCATTGATATGGCAATAGATTGAGATATCATGGGCTAAAGGCTCTAAAAAATTAGGGCATTCCAATCAAAATAAATCAAGGAGGATACTCAATGGATAATGGAAGACGTATAGAATTTCACGCTCATACCATTTTCTCAGACGGGGTTTTATTACCGAGCGAATTGGTTCGCATGGCTAAAGTTATGAACTACAGTGCGATTGCCATTACCGATCATGTGGATATATCCACTTTAGATCATGTAATACCCCGTATTGTTCAAGTCTCGGAAGAATTAATGAAATACTGGGATATCACCGTGATTCCTGGTGCCGAGTTAACTATGGTGCCGGCTAAAAGTATTTCTGAATTAGCAAAGAAATCACGTGAATATGGGGCAAAATTAATCTTAGTTCATGGTGAGACGCTGGCTGAACCTGTCGAAGAAGGTACAAATTTGGCCGCTGTTAATGCAGACATCGATATCTTAGCGCATCCCGGGCTAATTACAGATGAGATCTGCCAAGTTGCCTCAAATAATGATGTTATTTTTGAATTAACTTCGCGTAGAGGGCATGCTCTCACAAATGGTATTGTTGCCAAACTTGCCATAGAAAATGGGGTAAAGCTCGTTGTTTGTACAGATGCACACGAACCAGGCGATTTAATTAACCAGGAAGTTGCTTGGAAAATAGCTGTTGGCGCAGGTCTTTCTAAGCAGCAAGCGCGTGAAGCAATAGAAACGATGCCTGAGCGATTATTAAAAAGAATTGTTTAGCTCTGTTTTTTACCGAGCAACTAGATAGCAGCTTGCTTTATCTAGTTATTATTTCGTCAATGATGCTTTTAGCTTGCGTCAGCAAATTTTGAAGTGATTTCATCGCGGATTCAACTTCAGTATTTGTGGATTCTTTCAGAAGTGAATCAAGTTGTGACATTTGAAAAGTTGCAGCTGCAAGAACATCTTTGAATTTCAATAGAGGAGAATTAACTGCTATATCAACTTTTGCAGGGGGTTCTGCTTTCATTTCAACAACAGGAGGAGGCATTTCAGGGACTGTTTCCCGGGCAGTTATTATAGGAACGGGTTTTACTTCCTTAATTACTTTAGGTTCTTCAACTGTTTCAACTACTTCTGCCACCTCAGGTTCTGTAAGATCTTCAAGCAAGCGTGAAATTAGCCTAGGATTAGGGTTTAATCCTTTGGCATCTAATAAGTCTAATAAAACACCTTGAATTGAACGTGGGTTTAAATCCGAAAGAGTTTTTTGAGCTTCAACTGCTTTTCGTTCTAAAGTAACCTTTCCAGTATTTGTTGCAGGATTCATGGTCAGATCTATGAAATATAATGTCCCAGGAAGTTTAACCTTTAGTTGTTGTGTCATAAAAAACCTCCTAGTTAAAGTTGTAGTTATTGTTATTATATTTTTTGTATTTGAAACGTTATTGTTACAATTTATTTATCAAAAAACGCGCAAAAATCATCTTAAACATTATAAGAAACAAAAAGATCTTTCAAAACTTGTTTTGCATTTAAAGCAACAAAGAGGTGCTTATTTTTGCAATAACTGCAAGCATTTCTCACAATATTTGTCGTCTTTAAAATCTGTCTCAGTTACCGTGTTAGAAAAGCGCATTACGCATTTAGGATCATTACAATGGTCTAAGCCAAAAAGATGTCCTAACTCATGTATTGCCTCTTTCACAGCACGACCGATATATTGCTGTCTATCGGAAGATCGCAAACGGGCTAATGAGATAATACACACTGATTCTTGAGGATGCGCTACTCCTAATACGAAATTCAAGTGAGGTAAATACAGATCTGCTTTAACAATCCCCAAAACAAAATCATAGCCGTTTTTTAAGGAAACAAGAGTAGGTAAGAAATCTGACGCGTTTAATTGAATAAATCTCATTCTTGCTTTTGGATAACTACTGGTTTTATTATCAACACTATCGCATCCAAGATATTCTTTAACGCGACGTTTTATTTTCTGCAAAATATCAATTTCGTCAAATGTGATAATAAGAAGTTTGCAATGCAAATTGATCATTCCGTTCTCACCAGTTCAAAAGAGCATAAATAATCATTATGTACAAGGTTGTGCTCCGTTAGCGATGTTAATTCACGAAAGTTTTGTAAGTCACAGTTATAATGACGAATGCTTATGCTGTTGTAGAGTCTCAATTATTAAAAACAAGATCTTTGTGATTTTAGACGGATTCTAACAATTCACAATTTGAAACAAAAAAAGGAATTAAAGTGTAAAAAGCTCACTTTAAGAAACGCCTGGTTGAATATTTAGAATGTCTTCAGAGCTGTATTCACGACGTACAGCTCCGTTAGCATCAATTTTCAGTGTGATTATATGATCACCATGATCTAAAACCTTTGTAAACAGACCGCCACATTTTCTGGCGGCATTTATGTCTTCTTGTGTGAAAGGTACCCAGTCTTTTCTTTTGCATTTCCGACAAATGTAGAATGCATACAGGTCTTCTTCCATCTTTAATTTCACCAAAGTATTGTGAGTAACAGTTTAAGTGTTAGAGTCTCAGTTCGCGTTTAATTTCCTTGTAACGATTCCGCAGTGTAACTTCAGTTGTTTGTGCGACTTCTGCAACTTCTTGTTGTGTTCTTCTTTCCCCAAATTCGATTGCAGATATATAGAGTGCGGCTGCTGCAAGACTCATTGGATTCTTTCCAATACTGAGTTTTAAACGTTCAGCCTCCTTAAGAATTTCAATTGCTCTACATTGTACGGAACTAGAAAGCCCTAAGTCATTTGCAAGTCTTGGTACCATGCTAGTCGCGTCCGTCGGCGGCAATTTCAAGTTAAGTTCATTGCACAGCACACGATAGCAACGAGCGATCTCTTTTTTGTCCAAACGTGAAGTGGATGCAATTTCTCTCAAGGTACGGGGTAGCCCATGACTTCTGCTTACTAAATACAGTGAAGCTGCTACCATTCCATCAATTGAACGACCACGAATTAATCTTTTGCGTAATGCCTTTCGGTAGATGATAGCGGCCTCATTTCGAACCGACATTGGGAGACCTAATTGAGATGAAAGTCGCTTTAATTCCGCTAAAGCCTTTGAAAGATTCCTTGTAACAGATCGATGATTTCTATCATGTAACCAACGAAGACGATTAATTCGATGTGCACAACGAGGTGTAAGCAAATTTCCATATCCATCTTGATTTCTTTTATCTATCGTTGTACCAAGCCCGTAATCAATCTTTAAAGGAGACAAAGGATCCCCAACACGGCTTTTTTTGTTATATTCTTCCTTAGAAAAGGCTCTCCACTCGGGTTGTTCGTCTAAAACGTAATTGTCGGATAAAACTAGCCCACATGTGGCACATACAAGATTGCCTGTTGCATAATCACTGATGATATGAGTGTTATTGCATTCTGGGCAGGTCTGTATCGTAATAAGACCAGGAATTTCCGAATACATTTCATTTACATTCATTCAGGTTGAACCTCAACATTTTTTGGTGGTATTTGTTTTTAATTATCAACTTTCAGGCACTCTTGATGATTGATTTAAGATTTTGAATGTTTTTAATGATTGATTTATAGTACCATTTAAGTTGGAAATTTATAGTACCACCACTTGAGTACTATATTACGACTCCTCATATATATAGTATATGGTAAAATCCTCCGCAATAAAAACTAACGTCAATAATTTCGTCTATAACATCTTTTTAGACCATATTAATGCTTATTTTCTTTTTATTGAGTTTTATTGAACATATTTAGCAAAAAGGAGTTATGATACTGGAATAAAATCATGTCTTAAACTATATAACTTGAGTTACTTTCAGAGAAAGTCATTTAACTACCAATGTCCCAATGATAATATAGACCATAGTCGTGACAGTTTTTTGGAGTTTTTGCGAAGTGAATTAAAATGGCGATAAATCCAGAGATTGTAGAGGCTTTGAAAGCTTTAGGATTATCAGAATATCAAGCGAAAGTATTCATTGCACTTGTTGGATACGGCTCAGCATCGGCCTCCGAGATTAGTATGGCATCAAAGGTGCCACAAAACAAAGTGTATTCTGTATTAAAGGAGCTAGAAGAAGATGGTTTAGTGTTCGTAGGAGGATCTGGTAAGGGTGCAAATATATACCGCCCAAATAATCCTGATTTCTTCATACGTGAAATGCGGATAAAATATAACAACGCCACAGGTGCCGCAAGAGACTTTTTAATCCCTCTATTCGAGAGAAGCTCAGAACAACACCAGTCAAAATCAATTTGGGTCCTTAGAGGAACACCAACAGTATACACAAAAATGGTAGAGATGATATTAAATGCTAAAGCACATGGAGAAATTATATTGGCTACAGATACGCTGTACGATCTTAAAGTAGCCAGAGTTGTTGAAGCGATTAGGAACCGCGAAATAAAGGTCAAGATCATTACTTATGCTCATGGAATTGACGATAAATATGAGAAAGACGTTTTAAGGGAACTCATTGATATGAAAGAAGTGGAAGTTAAATTACTAGAACGCGAAGGGCGTCTCGGTACGATATTTCTAGTTGCCAATGGTGAGGTGCTTCAAGGGACATATGCAATTCTCTCGAAAGAAATTGGATTAGGAATGGTTGCCATGTGGTCAGATAACAAAAATTTTAGCGAGTTATGGCACGAATTCGCCACATATCTCTGGGAAAATAGCAAACCGATAGAAACAGCACTTCCTATGGACGATTAAGCCCATGTTATATCTGATTGTGAAACAGAAATTGTTTTCCATGAAAAGGTTTCATGTTGAAAGCGAATTTTAATATTCTATACATCTCAATACTAAAAAAGAATTGATGCTAATTGGTGACTCCTATGAGTAAAGAGAATGAAGAACAACTCGAATCCGCTTTTGAGAAGGTCAAAGAAGAAATTAAAAACAAATTAAAGTTTGTTGATCACAAAATTGCGATACTCAGCAACAAGGGAGGAGTTGGTAAGACTACAGTGGCTGTAAATTTGGCAGCTGCGTTTGTGGCATTTTATGGTATGGATGTCGCATTACTAGACGTTGACATTCACGGACCAAATGTTCCAAAAGCTCTAGGTCTTTCAAATGTAGCACCACGAGTGGATGAAGAGAAAAACGTGATCTATCCAGCCGTGGTTTTCCCAAGATTAGCCGTAATGTCCATGTCATACATGGCCAAAGATGAGGATCCTATCGTACTGAGAGGACCACTGAAAACGAGTTATATCAATAGCATTCTTCAAGCAACGGACTGGGGAAGGCGTGACCTACTGATTGCTGATTGTCCCCCAGGCACTGGCGATGAGATTCTCACATTCATACAGGATACGCCATTAGATGGAATAGTTATAGTCACTGCGCCTGACCCTCTCAGCGAAATGGATGTAAAAAAAGCTATAAATTTTGGAAAACTGCTCAAAGTCGAGATTTTAGGCATTATAGAAAACATGAGTTATATGAAATGCCCACACTGCGGGGAAGAGATCGAGCCATTTGGAGAGAGTATTGGGGAAGAAATGGCAAATAAATTTGATGTACCTTTCTTAGGAAAATTACCGTTTGATCCCAATGTCTCTCGCTCTGTAAGGGAAGGAAAACCATTTGTATTAAATTATCTCGATAGTTCAACCGCCAAAGAATTCGAAAAAGTGACTAAAAAAATACTTTCGATTCTCACTTCTAAAGAAAAACGAGCAGCAACCTAAGATTTGTTTCAGATGTAACAGATTACAGTTTTTTCCATATAGTTTTAAATACGTGACTGACTTTAACTACTTTATTTGAATGACTTTAACTATCTTTCGTTTAAATTATGGAAAAAGAAGGAGAAGTTATTCCAGGCCATAAGGAGGAATATGGAGTGGCATTAGCCTTTGTTTTAATCAATACTGAGATAGGTGCTGAAGAGAGCGTTGTTACAACATTAAAAAATATCGAGGAAGTAAAAGAGGCTTACTTGGCGTATGGGGTCTACGACATAGTCGCCAAGATAGAAGCCGCGGATATGGAAACCATTAAGAGAGTCATTTCTGAAAAAATAAGGGCTTTAAAAGCAATTAAAACTACAACCACGATGATTGCGCAGATATCATAGACTAATATCTTTTTTTATTGTGAAAAACTCAGTTTTAAGTTACAGGGAAGAGAGTGGTTCAAGTATCACTCAAGTTGAAAGTAGAATGGTTTCCAGACTGGTTAAAAGCTACGCGGCTCGGCATTATTGGAGAAAAAACAAAAGAAAGACTCAAAGAACAAAACTTAGTTCTTCTAAGAAACCCTAATAATGAAAAATCCGTTATAGTAAGAGTTGTTTCGATAAATAATGCTATTTTTTCAGAAATTGAAGAAATGACTGATTTCGCAAGAGTTCTTGATAGTAATGAATATATCCTTGTAAGCAGGGCGCTAAAAAATGTACTAGACGTAACTAAAGACGATTTAATATTGTTAGAATCTCCCGAGATGAATCTTTTTACCTACGGGACATTTTTAAGTGCGTTCTGGGACTTTACAAACTCAGAGTATCCGTTCTTAAGATTGCCAGGTTCCAGGCATTACGTTTTAGAAGAATTCCATTTTCTGCGTGCTAAATTGGACGATTTTATACGCATATGGCCACCTGGTTTATCATTTCCGTTCATTATGCCTCAAGAAGGTGAAGACGTCATAGGAGAACTATATTTTGATCTTCCACCAAGTAAATTTATTGAATTGGACAGAATTGAGGGAGAAGGGTATCTTTACCACAAAGAAAATGTTTCTGTAGAATTGTTAGATACGCCTTTTAGGGGGCTAAAAGTCAATGCCGTGACGTATGTCGGCGGCGCCAATCTGATATCAGAACACCCAAAAGAACCGACTTTCGATCGTCTAACGTTTGGTGACGTAATATATATTGAGCACACAGATGCAGATATATGGCAGAAAGTTGTTGCAGAAGAGGAACTATTTTTAAAACGCATAGAAGGAACGATTCCGATGCTTATTACAACATACTCACCTACGTTGGAAAAACAATACCAAAGTAAACTATTTGACAATGTGTTCGAGACGTCTTTAGATGAGCTTAATAGACTTGCAAACGAACTAATGAGAGAATTTTTTTTGCAAAGCGATGAAAAGCAGCTTCCTTACTTGCTTATTGAAACATTGCTGAATATGTGGTCTCCAAAAATTTTAGACACTTTCAATAAAAACGAAAGAACGATCAAGAGATATGTCGAGACAGCATGCAATTCTTTCATTGAGAGGATGCAGAGTGTTATTGAAGAGTGTTTGGAACGTTTCGACAAATGTTTAATTCTTATTCTTCAAGAGCATTCCCAAGAAGGCACTGAGTTAATCGTAGAATATAATAACGAAATTCTAGACATTGATTCATTGACAAAAAACCTTAAATCGAACTTTCAGCTCACCTATTCAACTGACAAAGACAAAATAATAGAGGATTTACGAATCCAGTCTAATATCGAAAAAATTGCCATCGTACAACTAAAAATTCATGAGGAAATTCTCTTAAACATCTTTAAACGAGAGAATTTGGCAGTAGAGTTAGCAAAGATCCTTCATATGATCCATTTAACTTAAAAGATCAATTAATGTCTTGCTACTTCTTTTTTCGTAATAAAAATCTTCTATAATTCGTTTTGGGACCCTAATTATTGTGTTTTCTTTAAAATCGCAAGAATAACACTCTTTACTAATTCTTAGAGAGTATTGGCCATGCTTTGAACGATGGATGTTCATATCAACATCCATTAATGAATTACAGAATGAGTGAGGGCAAGGTAAGGTGTCGCTAAACACTGGCAGTGGGTTTTTATTTTCTAACGCCTCTAGTAAATCCCCTTTCGCTATTTTCTCTTGTGCTAGATACAAAGCACTTTTTACTTTGGGCATTAATTGAAAAATCTGTTTCATAAGCTTTGTTAAATACAATTGCCCTGTCTCAAATTCACTTTTCTCAAATGAATTTTTAATTTTGGAAACTTTTAATTCTTCACTCATTAAGAATTCATTGAACTCTTCATCATTAACGAATTTTGCTGCCAATGTAAACCCGCTAAACAAAAGCTCCAAGATATCTACACGTATAAGAAGTTCTTCTTTTTCATCATCATCACCAAGCAACTTTGCTTTTTTAAGGCAGTTTTCGAGAGTATTAAATAGATTAGTAAGATATAGTGCTCCTGAGTCCAGGTTTCCAGATTCCAATTTTGTAGTTGCTGCATTGAGTTCCTCTTTAGCGGTACTAATGCATGTAGTCAATCCCATAAGAACAGTACTCCTACTCTACGCATAAATTAGATTCTTATAGACACGTATTTGATAAAACGTAAAGGTGCCTTAAATTTTCTTCCATTTTGAAAAAATAGATACACTAAGAAGAATCGTCTGAATGTAACTCAGATTCATAGAAAAAAATTAATAAGAGATACTATTCTCTGATGCCCATTAATTGATTTTTATTCAGATGAGTGTTATGAAGAAGTTTACAAAACGGATTGTCATCCTCTCAGTGTTCGCAGTCATAGTTCTTGCGTTGATAATATATTACGTCAATCCAAGGGAGTATTATCAGGCTTTAAAAGGTTTTCCGCTGATATTTGTGCTCATTTATCTGGCGATTATGTTTGTCAGTTATTTCCTTCGATCATTCAGATGGAAAGAATTACTCTCCACAACAGGATTTGACACGAGTATAAAATTTACATGGAAAACTATGCATGCAGCGTGGTTCGTTAACTGGATAACACCCTTAAGAATTGGTGAAATGGTGCGTCTTTACTCTGCAAAGAAAAACGAGGGAATTTCGTATGGAGCGAATAGTGCGGCAATCGCAATTGAGCATATTTTTGATCTTATTGCAATATTGATCATTTCGTGCTTCAGCCTCATTGTAACGTTACAGTTAGGCTCCGTTCCAGATAATGCAATCATTATCCTTGTTTTAGCATTAGCAGCGATCATTGGACTTATTGTATTAGTTTTTGTGCTACTCTTTTTTGGCAAAAAAGTTGCACGCTTAGCTAAGCCAATATCACAAGAATTATACGAGAATTTACTTCGTCTACACAGTTCCTTTAAAACGGGTTTCAAAATTGCCTCAAAAAAACCTGTTAAACTGATTCTTATGGCACTTCTATCATTTGTAATCTGGGTTATTGAAACTACAATGCTTTACATTCTTATAATAGGATTAAACATGAATGTACCATTTTCAATTACGATGCTTGCTGGATCAATAGGATTTTTAACCTTCACTGTACCGCTACTTCCCGGAAATATAGGGACATACGAGGCAGGCTTCGTAGCCATTTTATGTATTGCTGGCATCACACCCCGTATAGCACTGCATGTGCCTTTAACTGATAGAGTTATAAAATCAATATATATGCTTGCATTAGGATTACCTCTTCTACTGACAGAAGGAATAAATATTACCAAACTTAGAGAAATCGAAGAGGAAGTCGAAGAATATATTGAGGAAGAAGAAGATAAACTTGTAATGGAAAATAGTATGGATGAATGAGTATCTCTTTAAAATGAGTTTTATGCCAAGAAGATCTCAAGATATTTTATGTTTATAATTTAGTAGAATGTGATCAATTACGTCAAATAGCAATTTCACGTAATTAACATACCACCGAATTAGAGTGAGGCCAGAGTTTTGCAAAGTGTATTTAACATAACTCCATTATTACTTTATGCTTTTGCATCTTTGGTCGCTTTAATACTAATTTGGCTACTAAGATCAAGAAGAAGGTAAAAATAAGTACCATGTAAATAATATTCTTCTTTTGATCACAATTCTGAGAGCTGAGAACAGAATTAATAAAAAATTAAGAGATAGATATCTAATTTAGAAATCTAAATTCTTTTTATAAAGTGAATCAAATTTTGATAAAAATAAAGGGCACAAGGAAACCAAACATTGACAAACCTATTCACTGCGAAATGACAAGGTTTTCGTCATGAATAATCATCAAAAGAATACTATAGATCACCCATACCTCAAACCTATGATAGAGCGCAGGCTTTATCAGGAGATGATTTTTGGTTGTTGTGTTAAGGGAAATACACTTGTAATACTTCCAACCGGCCTAGGTAAGACAGTTATCGCAGTAATGCTTGCAGTACATCGTTTAGAAAAGTTTCCTGAATCACATGTAGTCTTTCTCGCCCCCACTCGTCCATTAGTCAACCAACATTATGACAGTTTTCAAAAGTTCTTGACATTAGCTTCTGAAGATCTTACAATTCTTACGGGAACTACCAAGCCAGAATTACGAAAAGAACAATGGGAAAAAAGCCGCGTTGCTTTTATGACACCGCAAGTTCTTGAAAACGATTTAATTTCAGGGAAATATACTTTGAAAGATGTATCATTACTCATATTTGATGAATGTCATAGAGCTGTGAAAAAATATGCTTACACGTTCATTGCAGAGAAATACAGAGAACAAGCAAAAAACCCGCTTATTTTAGGAATTACCGCAAGCCCAGGATCAGAAAAGGAAAAAATTGAAGAAATTTGTAATGTACTGGATATAGAGAATGTTGAAATAAGGACTGATAAGAGTCCAGATGTCGAACCATATATTCATCCATTAAGCATAGAGTGGAAAAAAATACCACTTCCAAAAGGTTTTGGAGAAATTAAAACTACTCTAGAAAGCGTGCTTAAAGAACATTTGAAAATACTCAAAGAAATGGAGTTTATAGACACTTATGACTTACGAAGAGTTTCTCGAACAGATTTAATCCGTCTACAAGCCGAAATACAGAATCAACTACATGATGATGATGATATTGTAGACCCTCAGTTTTTAGGCGCTATTGCCTTAGTAGCAAATGCAATTAGAATCTCCTACACCATCGAATTGTTAGAAACTCAAGGTCTAAAGGCTTTAAACAAATACATTGAACAACTTGAGAAGCAAATACGGAGAAAGGGTGGATCAAGGGTACTGAAGGAGTTTATGGCCGATAATAGAACTAGAAAAGCCATCTTTCTTATCAAAGAGTTATTGTCGAAGGGACAAGATCACCCAAAAGCTGAAGAAATAAAAAAAATAGTTAAGGAGCAACTTGAAACATCGCAAAACTCCCGAATCCTTGTCTTTGCTCAATTTCGTATAACTGCGAAACTAGTAGCTTCAGTGCTGGATGAAATTGAAGGAGTAAACGCAGTACGATTTGTTGGACAGAGTAAAAGAAAAGGAGAGAAAGGGTTATCACAAAAAGAGCAAGCAGAAATTTTAAAGAAATTCAAACACGGAGAATATAATGTACTTGTCGCCACAAGCGTTGCAGAAGAGGGGCTTGACATTGCAGAATGTGATTTAGTTATTTTTTATGATACAGTGCCAAGTGAAATTAGAAATATTCAGAGAAGAGGCAGGACGGCAAGAAAGAGCGCTGGAAAGGTCATTGTCTTAATGGCAAAGGGCACGCGCGATGAAGCATACTATTGGGTTGCTCAGAGTAAGGAGCGAGAAATGAATCGACTTCTTAATGAGATAAAGGGCGTTTCAAAATCACTAAAAGAGGAAAAAGAAAAACAAAAAAATAAAACCTTAGATTCTTTCTTTCCTGAGGACAAGAAGAAAAGAGAAGAGGAAATGAAAGAATTAATTGAAATCATTGTTGATAATCGTGAAAGAGCCTCTCAAGTTCTTCGTAACCTTTCCAAAATGGGATTTAAGATTCATTTCAAGCAACTGCAAATTGCAGATTATATTCTCTCATCGCGAGTTGGCGTTGAAAGAAAAATAGTCACAGACTTTCTTCAATCACTAATTGATGGTCGACTTCTAGATCAGATAATTGATTTAAAGACAAAATACCAGAAGCCTTTACTTCTTATAGAGGGCGAAGATCTATACGGTAAGCGTGCACTACATCCTGAGGCTATTCGTGGAGCATTGATGGCAATCTCTATTTCGTTGGGCGTGCCGATACAATGGACAAAAAACGAAGAGGAAACTGCTCAACTTCTTTCACTGATTTCAAAAGAAGAAAAGAAGAAAGGTATAAGTGAGATTAAGGCATATACCAAAAGAGAAACTCCACAAATAACAACTATTCAAGAAAATGTGATTGCAGGTATTCCTGGTGTTGATACAGTGTTAGCAAAACGGCTTTTATGGGAACTGGGAACGATTGAGAGAATATTCACTTCTGATGAAGAGCATTTAAAAGAAATTAAAGGAATTGGTCCAAAATTAGCTGAAATAATTAGAGAGATCGCTAGTTCTGAATATACAGAATGAAAAGTTAAGAGAAAAACTTTAGAGTTGAATTGACTCACAATACATACTTAAATATCTGATTTTGTTACACTAAATGAAAATTTTTGCATCGGTAGAGGCGAAAAACATGGAAAATGAGACTTCAGAAGAAAAACGTGTGAAGCAGTGCCCAAACTGCAAGACTTTTGTGCAATATGATTACTCAGTGTGTCCATCATGTGGGCATTATTTTGATGTACCGAAGAGTGAAAGAAAATTCGTAAGCACACCAGCAAGAAGCCCGCAAATAGGGAGACCCCGTAGTATCAATGTTATCATACTGATGTATTTCTTCTTTGCGGCGTATATGCTCATAAACGGCGCTACAGCAATGATTTTTTTAGCAGCAGAAGGAGGAATTATGGGGGGCTTAATTCTCGTAATTGTAGGAGTTATAGATCTTGTATTGTCATTGCTTACTCGTAGAAGACTTAGAATCGCTTATTTAGCAGGTCTAGTTATCGGAATCCTAGAAACCGTTGGACTTGTTGGACTTACCGGGATATATGTGATTCTAACAGGAGATACACTTATTGCATTACCCATGTTCGGGTTAATCTTTATGAAAGCTATAATTGTATTTTTGTTACTTCGTGAGAAGAACTATTTCACTGAAGGGTTCGGAAAACAGAAAATACCTGCTAAAGAAAGTATCTCAGGAATACCTGAGACTATATCGTCGTATCAAACAGAATCTACGGAACCTACAGTACTTGAATATCAAGCTGAATCTTTAGATCAGGAAATCAAGAGTTATTTAAATTCGGCAAAAAATTCATGGAAGCTTGCTGAAACATCTTACAAGAATGCCGTCTGGGTGGAATTCGTTCTTCGTGCTGATGATGCAATCAATTCTCTAATCAAAGGACGCTACATTCAACTATTTGGTCCAATAAAGCCTGGTATGTCCATAATGCCGATGGTCGAAGCAATTCGGTTGCGGGGATATCAATTACCAGAACGTGAAGAATTTGAGAAATGGATTAGTTTTCGCCAAAACGTAGCGAAGGGCATAGAAAAACCGGAAGAAGCAGAGATTGTAGACGCTTACCCATTTTATGATCAAATCTTCGATAAACTCGGACTTAAGTGATCATCTAGATTTATAATATTTGATTTTTTCTTATTTTTTAATAAAACCATTTCCTTTTAACGATAAATTAAGTATGGTGAGAAATGTGTCACAGAATACAATAAAACTGGGAGATTACATTTTGCTAATGCATGGAAGGAAAAAACGTTGGCTTGTAAAGGTTGAGGAAAACAAAGAGTTTCATACACATATTGGAATTATCAAAATCGGAAATGTGGTTGGAAAGCCCTATGGTTCTCCAATTATGACCTCAAAAGATAAACAATGCTGGATCTTCCAACCTGTTCCTTTTGATTATGTTCATAAGTTTCGGCGTCCAACTCAGGTATTGTATCCAAAAGACATTGGACTCATTTTGATGATGACAGGAATAGGTCCTGGCAGTCGTGTAGTAGAAGCAGGAACTGGTAGCGGTGCCCTGACGTCAGTTTTGGCATATTATGTTCGTCCAAATGGAAAAATATTCACATATGAAAAAAGAGAAGATTTTTTTGAAATTTCAAGTGAGAATATTGCAAAAGCAAAAGTGTATGATTGTGTTGTTCAATATAATCAAGATGTAATGGAAGGAATCGTGGAAAAAAACGTCGATGCTGTTGTGATTGATCTTGATACCCCTTGGTTAGTTGTTCAAACTGCAAAGCATGCTCTTAAAGATGGGGGTTATTTTGTCTCTTTTAGTCCAACGTTTAATCAAATAGAAAAAACCGTTAGCAAACTTGATGAAGAAAATTTCCATGATATACAGACACTTGAATGCTTTTCTAGAGAAATTAAAACAAAAGAAGGTGCTACACGTCCAAATAAATTTATATCTCACCATACGGGATATTTGACTTTTGCAAGAAAAACTGCAACTCAATTAATAATGTAAATTAAATTAAAAATGATGTACGTCTACTTATTCCTTATTCAAAAAGGACAACTTTTTTACTCTACCATCTAACGATAACAGTAATTCGTCATTTTCAATAATTGACCACGCGCCAACTTTCTCCAGATTGACCTCGTGGCGACTTGCAATGTCTTTGAGACCAAAGACTACATCCTTGCCTTCGACCGTTATTCGATCCACTCCTTCAATACCGCTAATTTCCCTAGGAGTAACAAAAACAACTTTTTTCCAACTTTTTGAGCTTTTATCCGCAATTTCTTTTAATTCAAAAGGTCTGACTTTAACACGTTCAAACGATGTTTTAAGAGTTTTTTTCAGGACATTTTCAAGAATTTCGAAGTTTCTGGAATCAACTAGATTTTTTCCGTCATTGGTTTCAATATAAACTATCTCTTCATTACGATCTAAAATGCTAGAAATTCGCTTAATAGGTTCAATTAGTTGATATGAGAATGCGCTTCCATTTTCTACTAGAAAGGGCTTATCAATAAATTCCAAAACGATATGAAATAGATCACGACTTATTTTGAAAACCTGTGGTGTATATTTTTTATCTGCGTCTTCTGACTTAAGCGCAGTTTTTAATCCTTTTTTTAAGGTTGTTATGCCTAATCTGGCAGGAAGAGGATCAATCACCTTGTATTTTTTCCAAACTTTGCCTTTAAGGGATTTTAACGCCCAAAGATCAGCAAACTGACTTCTTGAAAAAGCATTTATGTTTAATGCATTTAAAAGATCGATATTTTGCTTTATTTTTTCATTTTCTTTTATGTTATAGCCCCATGATTCAACTAATTGCTGCAAATCGCCTAATTGTACGCCTTCAATTAATTTCTCTAGTACTTTGGCATTTACTGAGATTTCAGCCACCTTTTTTCGGGTCGTCTTTTTTTTCTTTTTCTTCGCCCTAGGCAATTGAGTCCCTCCTTTTTTATGGCTCATCCCTGTTTTATGTTTTTTTTGGTTCTAGGATATTAGTAAATGGTTAGAAAAAGCCCCAATAAAACCAATTTCATCTATTATACGTCAATCTTAGCAATGAATGAAGCTAACTGTGCCCAAAAAAAAGGTAAAATCTCAAAAAATGTAGCCTTCTAGGTTAAGAACACCAGAACTGTCTTTGGGGATAGTGAGTTCAACTTCCGAATTCTCAGTTTTTATTGTTTCAGCTCGATGTTAATAACTTGAAGTCTTTTTTACAACTGTTTTTAGGCTTCAAAAAAGCAGTCAAGAATAAATTAGGGGATAAGTTATTGCTGGATTTAACTGGCACTTACTGGTTTATAAACTTTAATTCTTGGTGTATGGGCTACTTCTTCGATCAACTGTTCGTTCCTTAAATCTTCGAGCATAAGCTTTGCCGTACTTACTCGTACGCCATACTTTTCGGCAACTAGAGTTGGGCTAATATATTTTGTTTTTGGCAAATCATCCTTTATTGATTTCATTAAATCAGCTTCAAAGTGGATGCTCCGCTTAGTTTTTTCTACTGTCTTCGCGGTTTTTTCGCCCCATTTCTTCTTATCAGCTTTTGCAATTGGTTTTTTCTTTTGTCCTTTACCCATTGGATAACCTCCTCTAAATATCAGGGGATATATGGAGTTCAAACAATCTGGCTTCTTAAACTTTTCTAATTAACTATTAAACTCCTAGAAGATAGATACATTAAACATATAGGAGACAAAAGGAATAGGTATCTGTTGATATAGTTTTAGTTTATAGTGACTTATGTTACTTTATCTAGTATATCTTAATGGATATATGAAAAGCCTTTTAATGGAGCTTTATGAAAGATATAAAAGACGCTTTGTAGTTTTGATTTCACACATTTTTATATATAACAAAGATTCACTCTGACTTATGGAGGTTTAAACATGTTTGCCGCACCAGGATTGGGATATGACCGTGCAATCACAATATTTTCTCCAGATGGAAGATTATTCCAAGTTGAATATGCAATAGAGGCAGTAAGAAGAGGAACGACTGCAATTGGAATTAAGGTGGATGGAGTAGGTGTTGTTTTAGCCGTTGAAAAACGCATTCTCAGTAAACTTGTAGAAGCAAATAGCATAGAAAAAATTTTTAAAATCGATGAGCATATTGGTGCTGCTATAGCTGGCCTGACAGCGGATGCACGGATCTTAATCAATCAAGCGCGAATTAACTCTCAAATTAATAAGCTTACTTATGACGAACCAATTACTGTTGAAGTGTTAACAAGGAAAATCGGTGATTTAAAACAACTTTACACACAACACGCAGGTGTGAGACCATTTGGTGTAAAATTGCTTATTGCTGGTTGTGATGATACAGGATCGCATCTATTTATGACTGATCCGTCAGGGACTTATTGGGGACATCGAGCTGCAGTGATTGGAGCAGGCGCACAAACAGTTACAGAAGTTTTGGAACAAGGATATGAATCTACTTTAGATATGGATGGTATGATATTATTAGCATTAAATGCGTTAAAACAGGTTATTGAAGCTGAACTAGATTCAACCAAGGTTGAAATTTCTATAATTAATGAAGTTGATAAGAAACTACAGAAGGTTTCTGACGAGGAGATTACCAAATATATAGAGCGTATGTAGGCTGTTTTTATGGGACTTCGCGGAGATACACGTATTCCTGAATGGGGAGACTTAGTTGTAGCACGACTAATAACTCATGGAGAACGATTTGAAATATTAGTAGATCCTGATTTAGCTCAGGATTATAGATCAGGAAAGGACATAGACATTCGTGAAATCCTTGAGGGAGATATTATTTTCGAAGACGTTCATAAAGGGCTAAAGGCATCTGAAGAAAAATTGCAGGAAATATTTGAAACTAATGATCCTTTCGAAATTGCAAGAACTGTTTTAGCTGACGGTGAAATCCATCTAACTTCAGAGCAACGAAAACGGATGCTAGAAGAGAAAAGGATCCAAGTTATAGATTATATCGTCAGAAACAGTATAAATCCGCAAACTAAACTTCCACATCCTCCTTCACGAATCGAACGTGCTATAGATGAGGCAAAAGTATCAATAGATCCATTTCAGGAAGTTGAAGCTCAAGCAAAAAGAATCGTTAAAGAAATCTCGGCACAGATCCCGATTCGTATGGAAAAACTTCAAGTTGCAGTTAAAATTCCTGCTGAGTTCACAGGAAAGGGTTACGGTATTGTATCTCGATTTGGAACTATCAAAAAAGATGAATGGCAAAATGACGGGAGTTGGGTTGCGATTATTGATATCCCAGCGGGACTTCAGAGCGCACTTAAAGATGAAATCAACCATCTTACGAAAGGTCGGGCTCAAATAAAAATAGTAGAGGATAAAAAATAAGAGAAGGTCTTTAAATTATGTCAGTACTTTTTGAAAATCGGCAATTAGTAGTACCAGGTGAATTACTCGCTGAAGGCGATTTTAATGCTGGCGAGGGGGCATATCGAGAAAATGGTAAGATTATTGCATCCCTAATCGGATTAGCAGCACTCAAAGGAAAAACGATTTATGTTACTGCTTTGGCAGGATCGTATATACCCTATATAGATGACATCGTAATTGGGAAAGTGTATAATATTTCTCTCACTTCGTGGCATGTGGACATCTGTTCACCTTACGCTGGCATTCTTCATATTTCAAATGTCATAAGACGACCATTCAATGCATCAAAATCTGACCTTAGGGAGATATTTGACATAGGAGATATCATTGTCGCAAAAATAATCGCATTTGATCGCCTCCAAGATCCTGCCCTAACAGTAAAAGGTCGAGACCTTGGAAAATTGAGAGGTGGCACAATAATTGAAATACCTCCATCAAAGATACCTCGACTGATTGGACGTAAAGGATCTATGATCAACATGATTAAAGAGCAAACTCAAGCAAGAATTGCTGTTGGTCAGAATGGCAGGATATGGATTTTAGGTCAGAAGGCTGGGGATGAGATTCAAGTTATCCGCGCCATTAGAAAGATAGAGAGAGAAGCCCATACAACCGGTCTAACAGACAGAGTTCGTGAATTATTTGTTGATTAGATCTATCCATTGACTCCCTCAATTCTAACATTTGTTTTTTCTTTTTGAATTTCTACTCAGAAAAATTTGATCTTATTATTTAAATTACAAAATAGCATTTTTATGATAAGTGAAGTGCGGTGTTTAGATGAGCGAGATTTCAAAGGTGCAAATAGTTTTTGAAATTGGAGAGAACTCTGCTATCGGTGAATTACATCGTATTAAGGCACCTCTTACTTACGCAGCGATATTAGACATTCTTCCTCACACAGAAAAAGCATCTGTATACAAAAATGCACAGACAGCTATTCGAATACCTGGCACAATAGGATTAGAGAAATCAACAAAAGAAATTGATAAGGGCGACATTGCTTATTGGCCCTTAGGAAAAAGTATATGTGTCTATTATGATAAGATTGAGCCATATAGTCCGGTAAACATTGTAGGCAAGATATTAGAGGGATTAGACTATTTTAAGGATGTCAAAACTGGTAGGACGGATATTACAATCAGGAAAAAAGAGTAATGGAATTTTTGAAATTAGCTTTCTTACGTTCTACGTTTAGAAAACTAAATCACGATTTCATTATACTTTTGTATTGAGTGAACTACCACCCTACAAATTTGAGGGGGGTTCTTGCGGAGGAGTGATAAACAAAAAACCAAGTCTTTAATACAGACAATCAAAAAGATTTATTTTCAGTTTTGAATTGCTAACTAGCGCACATCTACAAGTGCACGTTCTGCTTCTTTTACTTTGCGATTCTCATCTTGGGGCGCTTCGATAATAAATCCTGGACTATCATCTTCTTCGCATTCAACAAGTAATTCCATAATGCCTATTGGCTTAATTCGTGTGATCTTTGAAGTCGTACGTATTTTAAGGCAAGGAGAATCGATCATGACTCTATTTAAGGGATAATTTAAGGATTTTGATAGAACTGCATTCGCATTATGAAACTCTGAAGTTTGTTTGAAGGAATAAGGATCATTAATCAATTCATTTGGTTCTTCAGAAATAAAAGATGTCTGAGATAATGGTGCAATTTTAGGTAAATCTGAAGAAGAACCAATCCAAGTAACCATGGTGCCTTTTTTCTCACGTGTTGTTTTAACTAATTTTGCGGCTTTCAAGATCGCGATAATATCATAAATTCGACGTCTAGCCATGTCTAATTCTTTAGCTAATGCAAGATTGATGATGCCTTCTTCTCCTGCGGACTTTATAATTTCAATTGCATGCTTTGCAAGTTCAAATAATTTCAATCTGTTCACCCAAAGAGAGCACAATTTTGTGCATTGTACAACATAAAATATACTATAAGAAGAACTTAGTACTAAAGGATTGTGCAGAACTATTTTTTGAACTACGTGACATATGTTTTTTCTACATTATAAAGTTTTAAAGTCTGGAATATACACGTAACTGCTAGACTAAAATTGAACGATAATTTGAAAAAGACATATATTTCCAATCAAATCAGCGAAAAATCTCATTTCGAGAGACAATTGAAAATCTATCACAATAGTGTGAATTTGGATAGAAATTCCTGATGTGCTTTATCTAAGCTCTCTAAGTCTCCAATATCGAGGTAATTGGTTTCTGTCTTAAAGCCATAGAGTTTTTCTCCTGAGGCAATGATCTTTGGAAAAACTTCTCTCTCAAGACTCATAGCCCTGTCAGGTGGAATATAGTCAAAGATTTTTGGTTCGAGCACATAAAGTCCAATGTTCATTGTAAGCGGGATATTTGGTTTCTCTCGCCAGTTTAATATTAAATTGTCAGCATCAGTATCAATCACACCATATTTAACGGGGAGGAAATAGGGCTTCAATGCAATCGTACCTGTTCCTCCCTTGCTCTTATGAAACTTAATCATGTCTGAAATGACGACTTCGATTAAAATATCTCCATTAATCAGCACAAAGGTGTCATCAATAAAAGATTCAGCCGTTTTAAGTTGTCCCGCAGTTCCAAGCGGACGTTTACCTCGCGCATACTTAATTGAAATATCCCAATCTTCACCTTCATTCAGATAATCCTCGATGTATCGTCCTAGATATGCCGTTGCTATAATGATCTCGTCGATCATTTGGAAAGAGGCGAGATAGACGATTATATGTTCAATAATTGGTTTATCACCAACTGGAAGCATAGCTTTTGGCATGACGTAAGTTAACGGACGTAGTCGTGTCCCTAACCCTCCAGCTAAAACCACTGCCTTCATGTACTTTGCCTCAACATAAGTTTTATATTCTTGGGAAAGTAGATGACAATATAAAACAGTTTTGCCTCATTTATAGTAAGTCATTACAATAAAAATCAAAAATATAGGAAAGGAGAAGTGGATATT
>NZ_JAHPYX010000176.1:0-5280 GCF_019058535.1 Candidatus Borrarchaeum sp. | reverse complement strand
GACTTAAGGTGCTCTAAAACTTGTAAGAAGAGTTTATGAGTTTCTTCCGCTACCACATTTATGCTATAGTAGCGTGTTACTCTTTCAATTGCATTCAAACTCATTTTAGTGGCTAAATCTTTATTGTTGAGAATTTTTTTAATTGCTCCCGCTAGATTTTTTGTTTTAGATGGCTCGATAAAAATGCCAACCTTTTCGCCAACAACTTGGGTCATCGGTTCAATTTTACATGTAATTATGGGTAGGCCTGAGGCCATTGCTTCTATAAAAACTGTTCCAAAACCCTCTTTCCTTGTGGGAAGAACAAAAATATCGGAAGAGGAATAATAAAGTGATAAATCCTCTCTAGGAACAGTGCCTAAGAAAAAAACATTTTTCTCTAAACCATATTCTTTAATTAATGAAATTAATTGAAAATAATAACTAGAGGGAGAATCATTAATGCTAAAAGCAGATTTTTCTTCTCTTGGACCAATTAATAATGCTTTAATATTAGGAATATCTTCCCTAACCATTGCAACTGCTTCAATTAAATCTTTATGTCCTTTATGGGGCACAATGCGTGCAACCGATAACAAAATAGGATCGTCTTCATTAAAGCCGTGCTTTTCCTTTGCGAAATTAGATTTCTTTATTTGAAAACTTGTTAAGTCCATTCCCATTGGAATAGTTTTAATTCTTGATTCGGAAATCTTAATTTCGTCTAAAATCTTCTTTCTTAAGACATTACTTGCTGCTGTTACAACTTTAGATCGTTTTAAAGTTAATTTAATCAACAACCAATAAATTCGAGGATTGATCTTACACTTATCTTCCAGCCAAGGATAATGATTCCATTCTGAATAGATAATTGGTACATGTTCCATTTTTGCGAAAAGGAGAATCGGCATAGCAAAATTTGCATTCAAAAGATTTAGAATATTAAAATTATATTTCTTATTTAGTCCATAAAGAAAATTAAATATCTTAAGATTTCTCCAAAGAGCATTTTTTCCTATTGGAATATTATGAAAATAAATTCCATCTTTAACGTAATTTTCGTTCTCTAGTAGATTGGCGATTATATGAACGTTTATTCCCTTTTTTGCTAAGTTTTTTGCAAGAAAATATAATCCATATTCACTTCCTCCCCCAAACTTCGTATCAATCAAACAAGGATTTTTTGACAAAAAAACAAAGCAAACTCTCATAATTCTCCCTATTATAGCATTTATTTAATCAGGTTTTTCTTTTTTTTAAGTGTTCATTATTGGTATAAAAAATTTCTAATACTGCTAATTAAAACAACGATGTTTCTTGTGCGACGTTCTGAGATTTTAAAAAAGCCTAAAACGAGGTAGTTATTCGAAATAATGAAGATACTCTTAATTTCATTCTATGAATAAACTACATAAAAAGAGGTTTAAAGAACTTCATTTTTAATAAGAAACTAGACTTAAATTGCTCTTTGAAAAGTAGTAGATTTCCAAATTTGGAGTTATGGAATTGTCATCCTATCAATTAATGAGTGTAATAATTCCAACATTTAATTCAGAGAAATTCATCCGAGATTGTCTCTCTGCTTTAATTGCACAGAAATCACCTATTTCCTATGAAATAGTAGTCGTAGATAGTGGAACTGATAACACAAAAAATATTTGCATGGAATATGGGGTAAGATATTTTTATTGTAAACAATGTAATTCAGCGGGTTTAGCAAGAAATTTTGGCATCAAACAAGCTAGGGGTGAAATTATAGCATTTTTAGACGTCGATTGCATCATTCCTGAGAATTGGTTTCAAAGAATTATCGATACGTTTAATGAGCATCCAGAGATTGTTGGAATATTAGGTTATTATTCGGGAGGGAAAGACCTTATTCAAAAAGTCCTAAATGAAGAATTTAGTAATAAAAAAATAATAGGATTTCACGAGGGATTCAGAGAAGGTAATGCCGTCTTTAAGAAGAGAGTATTTGATCAAGGATGTAAGTTTGGTGAATTTAAATGGTCTGAGGGTAATGTCTTAATTCGGCAAATTAATGAACTCGGATATGAAACATTATTAGATCCATCGTTTAGAGTCACTCATTTGAGCTCAGTTACTCTGCGTAAATACTTTGCTGGAGGCAAGAGTTATGTTCATAATAGTAGAAGATATTTTGGTAATTTTAAACGATCCTTAGTTATCCCGCTAGCTATTATTGCAAGTATAGTAACTATCATTTTCTTTTTTTTCACAGGAATTGTCTTTTTTTTATCTCCTTTCATTTTTCTTAATCTATTTTTCTTATTTCATATTCTAAAACAACAAAGTACTCCAAGAAAGTATCTCTTGTTGTGTGCTCCGTACTTACTGCTTACAAAATGGATCTTTTGGTCTGGTTTTTTGTTTGAAACGCTAAGATATTTTATAAAAGGAAATATCGCTTAATTTTAACCATCTAAGGCTCATTGAATTATTTTGTCATCATAGCAAATACCGTTTGCAAAATCACAAATTTTAGCGAAACTTAAATTTTCGGACTGTTTTAATGAATGGTTTTGAATAAGAAAATTCTAATTTAATAGGCACACAAGAACACAGATTGCAGAAATCATTACTTTTTAAAATATTTAGTTCTTAAATACCTAAAAACACCTGCGAGCATTGAAGGCGGAAAATTAATAGAAAAAAAATCCGTCTATTTTCCACTATGACTTAGGATAGGTTTAATCATGTTGTTTCGAA
The DNA here is from genome assembly GCF_019058535.1 of Candidatus Borrarchaeum sp. Lineage (NCBI taxonomy): Archaea > Promethearchaeati > Candidatus Borrarchaeota > Candidatus Borrarchaeia > Candidatus Borrarchaeales > Candidatus Borrarchaeaceae > Candidatus Borrarchaeum > Candidatus Borrarchaeum sp. The sequence continues at coordinate 2,571 of NZ_JAHPYX010000176.1, read as the reverse complement.
AGAACTTAAGTAGGCTAGTAGCAAAATTATCGACTCTCCGAAAACAGCAGGTTATTTGGCTTTTTCTTTTGCCTTGGTTTATCTATACTGTTTTAGCATTTTTAGAAATCTTCATGGCCATGTCAGTTATACCTCCTTTCGCAGATTATACCGCATCGGATGAAATTGACTCTTATTTTTTAACAAAGACAATTGTTGAAAACTATAGCTTTGCTATTACTCCCTATGCTGAAAATGTACTATTAGTAGAGCCATTGGATCTTATAGTACTTAATGGAAACGTGTATATTCGCTACCTACCAGGTCTCGCCTTCTTTGGCATTCCATTTTATATTCTTGGTACATTAATTGCACGATTATTAAATTTAGAAGGTGTCCTCCTCGAACGGGTTTTATTCTTTTTTGTATGCCAAGTGAATGTATTATCTGCTTCGTATACTGTTTTATTAATTTACAAACTATGCAAATTTCTTGGTGCAAGTGAGAAAGCTAGTTTTTTATCGTCTTATGTATTTGCCTTCGCAACAGTCAATTTAGTTTATGCAAGATCGTTTTTCGACCATTCATTGGGTACAATGTTAGTTTTTTATAGTTTTTATGAAGTTTTGAAGATTATTAAAGGAAGAAAAAATACAAACAGACAATTTATCTTTCCCGGATTGTTATTGGGTTATTCTACAATTGTAAGATATTCAAACACTTTCATCCTCTTTCCAATGTTACTTGTATTCTTGTTAAATAAAAAACTCAGCAAATTCTCGCTTTTTTTGGCTGGATTTTGTACAATGATTCCTGTTCATATGTTGTATAATTTTATTTTGTTTGGAAATCCATTTACTACGATATATACCTACGCAGGTCCATGGATCACTACATTTTCAGTGGCTATGTCTACGGGAGAACCCACTTATCCTTCGTATGTGTACTTATGGTGGCAATTAAAGCAATCTTATTCTGGATTACATATTTTCGTAGGATTATTTATCTTACTTTTTAGTCCTTTTAGAGGGCTCTTCTTCTATTCTCCAGTGCTTATTTTCTCATTATTGGGTATTTACCGAACAATTAAACAAAAAGGATTCGACATCTCATTTTTTTCTCTAACTTCTTTTATTCTAGTCGCGGTAATTTATGCGTATATATTGCCAATTGGAGAATGGGAATGGTCGACAAGATACTTGAATGAGATGATTCCGTTGCTAGTTATTCATATATCGATTGTAATCGATACCAATAAAACCAGGATATCAAAGATAATCTTTAATATCCTATTCTTTTGGAGTACATTTGTTATGGTATTAGGTATTTATCCCAAATTTTGGCTAAACGCTGTTCCATTGTTTAGAGCAATTGAATTTTTATTTGAAAACGGATTCTATCGAATATTAGTGATAGCCATTTTTTCCATTATTTTGGTATGTTTTGTGTATACTCGTGCATATATTTCATTAAAAGAAAAAACAAGGTTGACGAGTTTTTAGTGAGCAAAAAACTCATTAAAAAAAGTCAATTGACAACTTAACTTTTTAATTTTCTCATTCACAATATTTTAAAAACAATCTTGGTGAAAATATCAATTCAATTGAATTCTGAAATCAATAATTTATTTTTGGAGTGGGTGGTTAATCTATTGACTAATATTCTGAAGGCAAATAGGCTCATACAATTAACAATTTTTTCAGTGATCGTGAGACTAGTTTATCTTATCATACTAAATTTTTTTGTTAGACCGAACTTTCCGATATATCCTGGTTTAGAAGGAGGCAATCTTTTTAGTGTTGATGTACCTGAGTGGTATTCTAGATATAGTCTATCCCAATACGGCTTAATACCCTATAGGGATTATGAATGCTCATTTCCACCGTTAGGAGTAACCTATATTCTGTTTTTATGCTATTTATCAAATTGGAACTTTTACAATTTTGTTTATGTATTTGTTCCTCTTTTTAATTTTGGTTTTGGGACGTTATTATGTGTCTTAATATATAAAACTGTTTTAATGATGTGGAAGAACGAAAATCTCGCGTTTTATCTATCGCTACTTTATACGATTTCGCCAATAGTAGTTTATGCTGAAGCACAACATCACGATCATATTGCTATGTTGTTCTCGGTTCTTTCATTGTATTTTTTCTTGAATAAAAAGCTTAATCTCTCTGCAATTTGTTTAGGTTGTGGAATTATGCTCAAGTATTTTCCTGTTTTTCTTCTTCCTCTTTTTATTAAGTATCTATACGATAATAAATCTAAGAGTTATGAAATTCTCCAATATCCTATTTTCACATTACTGGTATGTCTTTTTGCTTATTTGCCATACTTTATTTTAAGTCCTGAGGGAGTTTTGTATTCTTATGTTTTATTAACTAGAGGTGGGGCAGTACTGGTAGAAACAAAACTTCCCATAAGCGGTGCTTCGCCTTGGGTTGCCTTATTGAAATTAGGTGTGCCCTCAATATTATTAATTTTTATGCCTTTCTTAGTTCAGTTAGGGCTTGATTTGTTTCTTGCAATTCAGAAAAATAATTCTCAATAAATATTAGTGATATTAAAAAATTTATCTTAATTTTCAAT
>NZ_JAHPYX010000175.1:0-13844 GCF_019058535.1 Candidatus Borrarchaeum sp. | reverse complement strand
GCAAGAACCATCGATATGCTTTGTTCCTTGGATGTACTATTCCAAAACGATATAATAATTATGATGTGAGTGCCCGAAAGTGCGCAGAAGCATTAGAAATAGAATTTGTGGACATGCAGGAAAGGGGCGCAGGCTGCTGTGGCCCAGTTTTCTTAAGGTCTGTGGATTTCGATACATGGATTTCAATGGCTGCTAAAAATTTAGTAATCGCTGAAGAGATGAATTTGGATATTGTAGCGTTATGCAATGGATGTTTTGGGGCCTTAAAAGAAGCAAATCATCATTTGAAACATGATGAGCAATTACGCGTACGCGTAAATACTGTTTTAACAGAAAGTGAGTTGCCGGAATTTAAGGGAACCATCGAGGTCAATCATTACATTAAAATGCTTTATGATTATGGGCTTGAGAATATTGAAAAGAAAATGACAATGCGTTTTGATGGTCTAAAAGCAGCCGTCTTCTATGGATGTCACTGCCTTAAACCATCAGAAGCTATGCAAGTAGATGATCCTGAGCGACCGCATATCCTGGAAGATCTAGTAGACATAACTGGAGCGCAAGCAATCGATTGGGAATACCAGCTAAAGTGCTGTGGTGGGCCGATTTTAGCAATAAACGAAGATGTGGCTGTAAAACTCGCGCAAGAAAAATTAGACAGTGCTAAAGCGGCAGGGGCCGACTGTACAATCATGATATGTCCATTCTGTGAACAAATGTTCGATACACAGCAATTAAACATTGAACGGAGACTGAAGACAAAGTATGATCTCCCTGCACTATTTTATCCACAACTTCTTGGTTTAACTCTTGGATACACTTTCGATGATCTTGGATTCCAATTCAATAGAGTTCCTGCTGATAAAATTAAAACATTTCTATCTAAAATTGAACAAGGTGAATGAAGATGGAAGCATCTGAAGTATCTGAAGTGCTAGTAATTGGCGGAGGAGTTGCTGGAATGCAAGCCTCCTTAGATTTAGCTGATAGTGGTTATACTGTTCATTTAGTTGAAAGAACGCCAAGCATCGGTGGACGAATGTCACAGTTAGACAAGACATTCCCAACAGGTGATTGTGCACTTTGTATACTAGCGCCAAAAATGGTAGAAGTTGCACGACATCCAAATATCAAGTTACACGCATATTCTGAGGTTTCTGAGGTTTCTGGTGCTGCTGGCAATTTTACAGTAACAGTTCGAGAAAAACCACGATACATCGATGAAAGCAAATGCACTGGCTGTGTGCAATGCATTGCTGTTTGTCGACTTAAAGATAGAATTCCAAGCGAGTTTGAAGTGGGTATAGGTAAGAGAGGAGCTGTATATATCCCATTTTTACAAGCAGTCCCCCAAGTCGCAACCATTGATGAGAATAAATGTCTTTATCTTAAAATAGGACAATGCGGGAAGAAAGGAGAAACACCCCCATGTCAAGAGGCATGTACCCAAGGCGCAATAGATTTTGAACAAAAAGAAAAGATTCTAGACCTTAATGTAGGTGCTATCATTGTCGCTACTGGCTTGGATGTCTATGATCCTTCAGACATGACAGAATACGGATATGGTACATATCCAAATGTTGTCACAAGTTTAGAATACGAACGAATTATGTGTGCTTCAGGACCAACTCATGGACATATATTACGCCCTTCGGATCAAAAGCCGCCTAAAAAAATAGCGTGGATTCAATGCGTCGGTTCTCGTGACGTAAGAAGAAAGGAATATTGCTCAGCAGTGTGTTGTATGTATGCTACAAAGCAGGCTATTATCACTAAAGAACATGAACCTGATATGGAAGAGCATATTTGTTATATCGATTTAAGGGCACATGGTAAAGGATTTAATGAATATACCATGAGAGCGCGCGACGAATATGGGGTAACATACAATCGTGGAAGAGTTTGTAATATCAAAGAAGATCTCGATACTCATGAGTTGACGTTATATCTTTATAATTTTAATAAAGACGCAGTAGAAGAGTTAAAAGTAGATATGGCTGTATTATGCCCGGCTCTTATTCCATCAGCAGGCACACAAGAATTGGCAAAGATTCTTGGCATAGAAACAGATAAGAATGGATTCATTAAAGAAAAAAGCGCGGACGCAATCAATGAAACAAGCGTTCCTGGGATATTTAGCGCAGGTCTTGCCCAAGGACCAAAAGATATCCCTGATACTGTTGCCCAAGCAAGTGGTGCTGCTGCCAAGGTAGGAAAAATTCTTGGACGTATTGAAAGAGGAGCTCTTGAGGAGAAAGACCGTATTGCCCCTGTTCGAGAAATAAAACCAGATGAAGAACCACGGATTGGTATTATGGTCTGTCATTGTGGTATCAATATTGGTGGTGTGGTGGACGTTCCTGAAGTGGTGGAATATGCAAAATCGCTTCCTAACGTAGAAGTTGCTGTTGAAAACCGATATGCATGCTCATCTGAAGCTCAAAATGTTTTGAAAGATATGATAAAGGAACGTGATTTGAACAGATTAATTGTGGCATCATGCACTCCAAGGACACATGAAGCATTATTTATGAAGACGTGTGAAGAAGCGGGACTCAATCCATTCCTTTTTGAACTAGTAAACATCAGAGATCAGTGTTCATGGGTTCATATGAAGCAACCTACCGAAGCGACACAGAAAGCAAAAGACCTTGTACGGATGTACACCTCAAAAGCAAGACGTTTCGAACCAATTGAAGTAAGATATATAGACGTCAAACAAGAGGCGTTAGTCATCGGTGGAGGTGTTTCCGGTATGGCTGCCGCCTTAGATATCGCAAGTCGAGGCTTTCAAACATATCTTGTTGAACGGGAGAATGAGCTAGGAGGTTTACTTAAGGACCTATATAAAATAGCGCCAAAAGATGAATTAGCGGAAGATATCATTCAGAAAAAGGTTAAAGCAGTAAAAGAACAACCTAATATTAAAACCTTCTTGAATTCTGAGATTAAATCAATTGAAGGATATGTAGGCAATTTCAACGTAGAAATTTTAGAAAATAAATCTGATACAAAAGAAATTACAGTCGGCGTAATTGTTGTTGCAACTGGTGGTCAGGTTTTTGAACCAGAAGGAATGTTTGCTTTTGGAAAAAGCGGTAATATTATCACACAGTTAGAACTAGAAAATCGCCTCAAAAACGAAGAAATTGACGACTTAGAAAACATTGTGACGATTCAATGTGTAGGTGCCCGAGAAAAGGAAGGCAGAACGTATTGTAGTAGAATTTGTTGTACAGCGGCACTAAAAAATGCAATGCTTCTTCGTGAGCGACTACCAAATGCGAATATCTATATCTGCAACAGAGATATCGTTACGCCCGCGAAAAATCTAGAGGAATATTATCGCAAAGCACGAGGTCAGAACATCACTTTCTTAAGGTATACCGAAGACAAACCACCATCTGTAAATGTTATGGATGACAAAGTAAATGTAGAGGTTTTCGATACGGTATCGAACACGAAACTCTGTTTAGACAGTGACCTAATTGTTTTAAGCACACCCTTAATTGCCCAAGAGGATGCAAAGGAATTATCAAAGCAGCTGAAAGTCCCACTTGTTAGTGAAGAGGAAGGAGGCTTTTTCCTCGAAGCACACGTGAAACTGCGCCCAGTTGATTTCGCTACAGATGGAATCTTTCTATGTGGAGTTGCACATGGTCCTAAAAGTGTAGGGGAAGCAATAGCACAAGCAAGTGGTGCGGCCTCAAGGGCAGGTATTTTATTGAGCAGAGGAACTTTAGAAACGATTGGTACAACAGCTGTTATTGATGAAGATAGATGCATAGGATGCGGGACATGTATTTCAATCTGCCCATATAACGCCATCGAGCCTGTCGAAATAGTTAGAGAGTTTGAAGATATTAAGTTAATTGAGAGGAAAAGCCGCGTTAACCAAGCAACATGTAAAGGGTGTGGAACTTGCGTGGCAGCGTGTCCAGTAAACGCAATATCTCACAGACACTTTACGACAGAGCAAATAGTGGATATGGTAAGAGCCTGTTTATCCGAAGAGGCTTAAGATGAGTGAACTGGCTTCTATACCCCCCAAACATCACGCTCACAACGAAACACAGGTATTTAAATACGGGAAAATTATTTAAAGGTAGTACGATTCATCTCCCCTATAAACTGGGGAAACCTTCTCGTGCGATAATATAAAGTCAACTACCCCTTCCTTTAGGAGGGAATCTCCTTCGGTGATAAAAGATGAGTAAATCCTATGAACCGCAGATAGTAGCCTTTTTGTGTAACTGGTGTTCCTATGCGGGAGCAGATTTAGCTGGAGTTTCACGATTTCAATATCCACCAAATATTCGAATTATTCGCGTAATGTGTTCTGGACGAGTAGAACCGTCGTTCATTCTTGACGCTTTCAATCGAGGTGTAGATGGGGTTTTGGTAGGTGGATGTCACATTGGTGATTGCCATTATCAAAATGGAAACGAACGCGCAAAAGAACGCGTTGAACAGACTAAAAAATTTTTAGAACTCATGGGTATATCTCCAGAACGTCTTCGTTTAGAATGGGTTTCTGCTTCTGAAGGTATGAAGTTCAAAAATGTTGTAGAGGAATTTACAGAAAAATTACGCACATTAGGGCCTACACCCTTGAAAAAGTAACACTGAAACTCAAGGAAGAGAGAAACTTGGAAAATTCTGTCAAGGGTAATGAACTAAATATCGATCTCCTTGCCGTTAAAGAGGGTGTAGAAAAGATAGAACACTATAGAAAATTAATTGAGGAGAATCCCTCCGATGTAGACGCGTTGATGGCTTTAGGGAAAGCATACATTCAGATAAGAAAATTTAATCAAGCGCTTGAGCATCTAAACACCGCATTAAGCATAGTTACATCAGAAAAAGAAGGAAAAGATATTTCAAGAAATTTAAAGATACAAAATGCTCTTGCTGTCGCATATATTCAACTAGGAGAATATTCAAAGGCACAGGAATACTTAGAAAATGCACTAACTTCTGATGAAACAAATAAAGACGCATTAAACAACTTAGCTATATTATATACGCGTATAGGAAAAGCAAAAGAGGCTATCGACTACTTTTTGAAGATCTTAGACATGGATGATACAGATATTCATACATGGGAAAATTTAGCAGAATTATATAAGCTCTTAGGAGAATATGATGAGTCTTTAAAATGTAAGATGCGAGTATTGGAACTTTCTGATATAAAATAAAAAAAACAGGTGACAATATGAGCAACAGTGACGAATTTGCAAAGGAATATGCAAAGGAAATTATGAAAGAGAGAGGTCTTAAAGGTGCTAAGACTCGGAGATTAATTGAAAAAATCATAAAAACCATTGGAACAGACAAGCGAAAAATAAATGTCGCACTAAAACGTGCGCAAATCGGGCATGCAGATGCCTCAAGCGAAACTGAATAACTTTGATCTAATTAGTCTAGCCTTTAAGAGAGGTTTTACGGAGAGGGAGGCAATGAAACAGTTAAGTTTTATGATAGTGGGAGTAAGCTGCATTATTATTGGTATTCTCCTTCTAATAATTCTAAATCAAGCGGTATGGATACAGTTATATCCATATTCACCATTTGTACCGATTTTCGCCTATGGACTCGCTTTTTTTCTCTTGCTTCTAGGATTACGATTTATAGTGAAAGGATTGAGAGCCTAAACGCCAATTAAAAGATATTCTAGAAGGGGTCAAAACTCATTCAAAATAAGCGTTGCCACTCATTTCTTTACTTTTTCAGTTTTTCTTGGCAGTATCTCACAACTTCTTGCGCAGGTCTTGGTATAAGATAGTGTTCATCTGTTCTTATCGGATTTCCTCCGAGATATAGCCTTTTTAGGTGAACAAGGTGCTCCAACCCTTTAATTTCTTCTATATTATTGTCCCTAAGGTCTAATAGTTCGAGCTGAATAAGCCTTTTTAATCCTTTGAGTTCTTTTATTTGATTCGCATAAAGATGTAGTTCTTTTAGGTCAGAAAGATGTTCTAAATCTTTAAGCTCTTCTATATGGTTATAACTAAGATCTAGTATTTCGAGGTAACTGAGATGCTCCAATCCTTTGATTTCGGTAAGATCAGTAATTCCTTTTCTGTGAAGATCTAGTGTGCCGTATTCGACATAATATTTTGTTCCTTTAACCGTCACAAAATTATCCGCAATATATTGCTCATCAATTTTTTTCTTTAAAGTGATTTTGAGTTCCTCTTTCGTCATTTCTGCTTTTTCTTGACAATATTTCACAAGTTCTTGAGCGGGTCTCTCTACTAAAGACCATTCTTCATCTCTTATCTGGTTCGCAAAAAGATCTAGTTCTTGAAGGTTGGTAAGAGTCTCCAAGCCCTTAATTTCTTTTATCCGATTATCATAGAGGTATAGCTTTCGGAGATTGGTAAGAGTCTTTAAGCCCTTAATCTCATTTATCCGATTAGCATAGAGGTGTAGTATTTGTAGGTTACTAAGCGTCTTCAGTCCCTTGATCTCTTCTATGTAATTTTCACTAAGATCTAGTTCCTGAAGGTTAGTGAGTGTTTCCAATCCTTTGAGCTCTTTTATCTGATTGTCACTAAGGTTTAGTTCTTGGAGATTTACAAGGTGATTCAATCCCTTGATCTCTTTGATTTTGCGATTACGACTTAGATCGAGTATTTGAAGATTTATGAGTTTTTCCAGTCCCCTGATCTCTTTTATGTCATTCTCACTAAGGTTAAGTTTTTGAAGGGTAGTAAGGATCTCCAAACCCTGAAGGTCTTTTATATGATTGTGCTGAAGATCTAGTTCTCGGAGATTAGCAAGTGTTTCTAATCCTGTGATCTCGTTAATATCTTTGATTCTTTTTCCAGAAAGATCTAGTTTGCCATTTTTTACGTAGTACTTTGTTTCTCTAAATTTTACAAATTCCATTTTTGTTTTCTCTTGACAATATTTCACAAGTTCCTGTCCAAGTCGCCCTATTAAGAGCCTCTCATCATCTCTTATGGGATTAGCCCATATGTATAGTTCTTGGAGATTGGTGAGTGTTTCCAAACCCTTGATTTCTCTTATCCGATTAACACTAAGTATTAGTGTCTTGAGGTTGGTGAGACGCTCCAATCCTTTGAGTTCCTCTATTTGATTACCACTAAGATTTAGTTTTTGGAGATTAGTAAGTTGATCCAAGCCGTTGATCTCATTTATATCATTTTCACTAAGATTCAGTTCTTTGAGATTAGTAAGCGTCTCCAAACCCTTAAGCTCTTTTATCTGATTGTGCTGAAGATAAAGTTTTTTTAGATTGGTAAGCCGCTCCAACGCTTTAAGGTCTTTTATTCGATTCCAAACAAGGTCTAGTTCTTGGAGGTCAGTAAGGGTCTCTAAGCCCTTGAGTTCTGGTATTCGATTGTCACAAAGATTCAGTATTTGTAGGTTAGTAAGGTTTTCCAAGCCTTTGATCTCGTTTATATGATTTACACAAAGATCTAGTTCTTGGAGATTGGTAAGCGTCTCTAAGCCTTGAATTTCTTCTATTTGATTCTCCCTAAGATCTAGTTCTCGGAGATTGATAAGATATTCAAAGTCCTTAATTTCTTTTATTTGGTTCTTCTTAAGGTCTATTCTTCGAAGATCAGTGAGTGTTTCTAATCCTTTGATTTCGGTAAGATCAGCAATTCCTTTTCCGTGAAGGTCTAGTGTGCCGTTTTCAACGTAATATTTCGTTCCTTTAACTGTTACAAAATTATCTGACATCTTTCCATCACCTTATCTTTGGCGTGGGCAAAAGGCGTGGTTTCTCCTTCGTCCAATTATATTCGTAGTTAATTGGTTCCTAATCTCACCGTGAACTACCCCACCCTGACGGATGGGGCTTCCTGCGAGTCCTCCTAACTCCCTACCGGGGGAGAAACTTTCGTTTTACATTTGGCTGTGTATCGCAGATTATCGAGAAATACCCGATAGCCTGTCCACTTGGCATTCTGTGATAGGTAACGTTTCATAAGGACAACACAACTATTTTTGTCCCTCGCTATCACGTTACCACAGTCACAACTCATAATTCGTTTCCAAATTGGCATACAGTGCAGTTTACCGCACACCCAACATTCTTTGGTCGAGTTTCGTTCGTCAATTTCTATTGTCCTTTTACCTACTCGCCTGGACTTGTAGGTTAGAAAATGCACGAACCGTCCCAGCGACCCGCTGTTCTGTGTGGCGCGGTTCAATCCCGCTCTCATGGGTTTCGGCACCTTGTTCGATTGTGCCATGTGTTTGACGTCCAGTTCGCCCACGATCAGAGTGTTAGCCCTAGTGTTTTCCACCAGTTTCCTGCTGAGTTTATGCTGGAAATCACGGGTCTGTTCATCCCGTTTCCGCTCGTACTTGTGTTTGATCTTATTGAGCAGTTTCCACCTGTTGCTGAACTTCTTACACTTATCCTTCCGCGATTGTACCTCGGCGATTTTCGGATTCCAATATTTGTCAGGACGCTGATTTTTCACCATCAAGAACTTCCCCTGGGAATTGACCGCCGTAACGATATGGGTAATGCCGAGGTCGATGGCTTGATATCGTCCGTTATCCACATAGGGGTGGTCTTCCAATTCGTAGGTGAGGCTCACAAAATATTGACTTCTATATGATGAGATGGCGACCTGTTTTACCTGCTTTTCGTCAAAAGAAAATTTGTCAGGGATGGTAAACTCCAAAGGCATATCATTGTATTTGTGGGAAAAGGTAATCTTTCCGGGTTTGATCCTGAACCCCGACTGGTTATACACCATGGTGGTGAAGTACTGTTTGCCTTTGAATCGCGGGAGACAGGCATCGGCATGCCCATTTTTCCGAAGGGCAAAAAACGACTCGTAATCGGCGGCTAACGACCTGAGAGCATACTGTAAGACCTTGGAATACACCCACGTATACTCTGGGAAGTGTTGTTTGATGAGTGGCAGGTCGTTTTGTTGTGTGCGGTAATTCACACCCGATATCCCGTGTTTATAGGCGTCCCTTCTCTCGGCAAGGGCAAAGTTATAGATGAGCCTGCATTTCTCCGAAAGTTTCCAGAGAACTGCTTCCTGTTCTGGTGTCGGAAAAATCCTGATTTTCTGTGTGAGTTTCATGGACTTCACGTAGAACTCTGGTACTTACTAGGTTATAGCCATAAACTCTATATAAAGCCAGCGACTTTCAGCCCCCACCTGTTGGAAGGGGAGTTCCCGCCTATTAAGTTAAATATATTTCAAAATGTGGAATGTGAATTAGAGAGAATTGCTACTATAATGTTAAGACCCTCATAGAGAGTTTCAGACTACGGAAAACACATGTAAACTAGGCGAAACGCCTGGAATATTCACTTCAACTGAATGCGTCAAAACAAAGTTTACTTTTTGATTTGCAGAAGAAAGAAATTCCTCAGAAATGACAATAAACTTCACCTGTTTCGTTAAAATATAGTTTTCAAAAATCTCTCGCGGGACAACATGGAATTCATAGGTTGACCGTTTTGCATAAAACATTATTGACCAACCTAGACCAGGTGTGCTAAAGACATAATCGTCCTCTGAAGAATGGTTTTCAATATAAAATCCTATTTCCTTTATACCCACATCACCATATGAAACTTCTGTGTATATATCTACTCCAGTAAACGTAAGATTAGAGATAAAAAGTGGGATAAGGAGCAGGAGGAGTCCAGATTTAATTGGATAAGAATTATTCATTTTATTTTCATAAAACCAGATAGCAATGTAATAAAGTCCTACACCAGCACTAACTATCAATAAAAACAATAGTTGATCAATTCCAAACAAAGTATTCGGAAAAACTCCTTTTAAAGAGATATATACGAATGATCCGATTAAAGAAACGGCAAACAAAAGAATAGTTTTTTCCTTTAGTAAGATGATTTTGTAGATGAATCGAGCAGTCAGAATGAGGAGAAATGGAATTATTGGAAGGATGTAAAAATACAGTTTATAGGAACTTAGCTCGAAAGTAAAAAACGTTGTCCCACTGATTAGAAGAAGGAATAAATCTCCGGAACTGCGTTTCCAAGCAGAATAGAAGACAGAAATTAGAGTAATTGGTGCCCACGGCGTTAACCCCCACATCAACATGCCAAAATACCAAAATGGACCTCGTGAACTCACATAAGATGGGCGGCCACCTAGCTCAAATAAGAGCAAGGCTCTAGTGGCCTCTGGAAAACTCACATACATATAAACAAGCCAAGGCAATGTAGAAAGCACAACAGAAATAAAATAAAATGCAATTTTCCTAGAAAAAAGGAATTCCCATTTTTTTTGTAGACAGACAAATAGTAGAATTGTGACGGTCGGAAATATTGCAGCATGCCATTTTGTAAGTATCCCTAATCCCTGAGAAATGCCAGCTAATACGAACAACATTGATGATGATGACTTTGAATTGAACCCTTTAATGAACAAAAAAAGAGTTAGAATACTAAAAAACGTTAATGGGACATCTAACATTCCTTGACGGCTATATTTTACATGAAACTGGCACAGCGATAAAAGAAGAGCAGAAAGTAACGCAATCTTTTTTTCAAAAAATTGCTTTGCTAACATATAAGTAAGCAGAATTGAGATAATGCCAAATACAGCCGGAACAAATCGCATTGCAAATTCATTCACTCCGAATATTTTATAGGAAACTGCCATTAGCCAGAAGATTAGCGGGGGCTTTTCCAAAAAAATATGAGGGAATTCTCTAATATTTTCTAAACCTGGAATAGGATTTGCTATAAGAATCGGCTTTAATGGATTAATAAGAAGGCTTTGGGCAACTACAGCATGAACACCTTCATCCCTGGACTGTAATTCTGGACGATTTAAAAATAAAAGTCGAATAATGATTGAGAGGATTAGAATGAGTAAAAGTTCCTTATGCTCCTTAATTTTAGCTTTCAATTGCTCAGTGAATAATGATTCCATTGTTGCGTCCAACTCTACATAGACAAAATTCCATGCATTTATAAAGAGCGTTTAATACAGAGATGAATATAAATCTTATTGGAAATTTTTGGAAGTCTGAATGAAGACACTCTACAAATAATCTAAGAAGACATTATAAGGAGAACTTGAGAAAATTGATGGAACGGCAATCGTTCCTATTAGTAGGATGTATTTTTTGTGCAATAATTTTACAATTTGTATTCTCACTTTTGTTTATTTTTTCAAGAACGACAGCGTATTTAGCCATATTTGGCATAATAATCGGTACGATAGTTGCCCTTTGGTTTTTTTCTCTACAGAAAGAAAAATTACAGTTCTTCGGAATCATCTTTCTTGTCATTGTAATTACAACTATATCTACATATGCCACTGGTGCAAATATGCACCCTGAATTTGAGTGGGATTATTACACTAAGATTAAAGAAATTGCGATAGGAAATTATCCTGCAAAAGATGTACACTATGGCACGGAATTTTGGACAAAACCTACCTCACTTTCGCAGGTAATTATAGGAGGCCTCTGTGGATTGCTTAATCTTAGGCATCCCCTACAAATTTACCTCTTTGCATCAGCTTTCGGTCCTCTTGGTGCAGTTTTGACGACTTTGGCATTTTATAAACTTTCAAAAGAGATTTTTGATGAAAAAACGGGAATTTATTCGGCGTTATTATTTGCAGTCTACTCATGTGTTTTTTATCCTGCAATACACTTCAACGGTTCAAATTTCCTCACGTTATTTGCATTTTATTACTTTGTTCGCTACTTAAAAAATGATAATCAAAGACATCTTTTTTTAACGATACCTTTTGCATTAATAGGAATGCTTATTCACGTACAGATGCCTACTTTTTTCCTAATTGGAGCGGTAAGTTATATCTTCTTTAATTCACTCATTAAAAGGTCTGTTAAAATTAATGAAATTGTTTTTGGCATTAGTTTAATTGTATCATTTATACTAGGATTGATAAGTTGGTACCCCACAGAAGACTTCACAAAAAACAGTTTTGGGGCAATTTATGATAGATTATTCTTAAATGAAGGAATTTTCGCACTAGAATATTTCTTGGGATTCTTCTTTTACAAATCGATTAGCATCATTTTCTATCTGATAATTATAGGACTTGGATGGATAATAATTTGGCATAGAGGAGCATTTGAAAAACAAGAAATTCGCCTGTTACTTTATACTTTAATTGGAGTAATTATAATTATTTTTGTAGCTGTTTTACTTGAAGATTTTATTCCTGTGATTCATGGATTCGCTATATACAAATATAGGTTTGTTAAACTTCTTCTTGATTTTAATGTGGCTACTATAGGGATATATGGTATTAAAGAAATTGCGACTATTTCAGTTGGGACAGGCCGAATAAGACTTCCTAAAAATGCAATAACCGTTCTAATTCTGAGTGCAGTTGCCATTGGTCCATTATCAGTTTTTGGAGGTCTTTTAATTTACAAACCGTTTACAGGAGAAATCGTTGATATAGACTCTTTTTATCTCTCGGAACAAGATATAGAAACGATCCGAGCGATAATTCCAGAGGGAAATATAGTTCTAACAGACCTTAAAACAGGTAATATCTTACCTTTCTGGTGTTCGGTGTACCCCATTGCCTTAGATAGAGGACACTTGCTTAATTGGGAAGACACAAACCAAATTGAGAGAGAGGAAGACGTGAAAAAAGCGCTTGAACTAAATACAGAAGAAAATGAGATTCTTGCTATAATGAACAAATATAATGCCCGATTTGTCTTAATAAATAAAGGTAATGTGGAATTACTGCAAGAAAATCCGTTATTGATGGAAAAACTCAAAGATTTTGAGTCCTTTAATTTGATTATCGAAACAGAAGGCATTGCGATTTTCATTTCAACTTAAATTTCTTGTAAAACAATTAAAAAGCAAAAGCACAACTCCTATTACTAATTTGCTTCCTTAAAATGAAGCTAAAAAAGAGAGATTTACTGAATTAGATTTTTCAGAAGTTTTGTTTGCTAAATCTATTACTTTTCAAGTACTGAAGCCATGTTCAGCGCATATTTTCTTAAAACAAGTGCAGAATAACCAATTCGAATCGGATTACGACCAGCACCTACCAATACGTGCTCGTTATCGATGCTGGTTACAATTGTATAACCCTCAGTTCCTCTTATAATTACTTCTTTGAAATCACCGTGACCAAGTTCATTTATAGCTTTATAACCCATCGAGAGTATAACAGCAGTAAGCGCTGAAAAAATATCAGCATCAGTATTAGTGCCAGTTGCATGGGCTATCCTTAATCCTTCTTTCGTCACAATTGCACATGCCTCTAAATCAGTTGAACTCTCAATTTCACTTAATATTTCCATTAAATCCTCTCGTGGTTCAACAGACATTTGTCCACCTCAATTATAAGCTTAATAACGAAAGCTTCGAATGGAAAGTGTTAGACAACAAAACTTGATACGCTCTAATATATTTAACTTTCGTATAATATTATTACCTAAGACTTTTTTCCGCAACCACAAAACAGATATAAGAACGCTTTTTCCAAGAAAATCAAAGTTTTAGAACGTGTTAGAAAATACAAAAAATGTGTATAGTAAACGAAAGAAATACTTATACTATGGAAAAATCTTTTTTACTTGTCTGCAGTTATAATTAACAAGGGAAGAAATACGTACTAAAATGACAAGAATGAAGTGAATTTAATGACTTTCGATTATTTGTTCAAGGTGATCGTTGTCGGAGATGGAGCGGTCGGTAAAACATCGCTTACGCGTAAATTTACCACAGGGCAGTTTCGAGAAAGTTATAAAATGACTATTGGTGTAGATTTCTCAATCAAGATATTGAAAATAAGCCAAGAAAGCAAGAGTAAAATTTCTACTGTAAAGCTACAAATATGGGATACAGG
>NZ_JAHPYX010000174.1:0-3584 GCF_019058535.1 Candidatus Borrarchaeum sp. | reverse complement strand
GTTTAACCTTCGGAAAGACGTTTTGGACGGAAATTGCAGCAGAGTATACGTCTGCAAACCCATTGTCAGTTTCATCAGTTACTACTATTAATAGTGAAGGAATAGCTGCAATTGGACCTACAATTACCATAATAAGGAGAACGGGGTTTGGCTCACCTGTAGCTAATGTCGTGATAGCTCCTAGAGCATAACACCAGCCACTAGTGATTAGGAAACCTAAATATGTGCCTGAAAAATCTTCTTTCGAGTTTTTAGAAAATCTATTATAATCTGCGACAAGAGGAACCCATGATATTGGCATCGCAATAACTAGGTCAATACCTCCCGAAAATGTTAACTCGCCTGTAGATGGAGCGTTAAGTAATGCAACCAAATCGTATTGTGTGAAGACAATGATGGTTATCCAAATACCTAATCCATAAATGAGCCAAATCGCAAATTTCCTTAACCAATCTCTTATTACTGTAAGTGGACCTCCAAAGGCTAATAAAAAAACGAAGAATCCGAAAACGAGAACCCAAATGGCATAATTAGAGTAACCAAAAGTAGAAACCATTATTGCATCGACGGCTTGTCCCATCACGAGTATCTCAAAAGATGCCCATCCGATTAATTGAATTAAATTCAAGATGGACATCAAGTATGAACTACGAATACCAAATGATGGGCGAACTGCAACCATAGAGGGAATACCATTTTCAGCACCAATGGTCCCAACAAGTGCTAGAAACAAGTTTCCGATAAGATGTCCAACGAGAATTGCTAAAAGCGCCAAGCCAAGTCCTAGACCTGGTACAAGAAGGAGACCTGCCCAAAAAACCAATAATCCAACTCCCAGAGAACTCCATAATACAAAATAATCAAGGAAACGTAAATTTTTCAATTTAGAAGGAACGGACTCTATTCCATATTCTGGAGGAGGGCTTATTCTGAACTTTTTAAACAGTGCTTTTGTCAAACATTATCCCCTTCCAAATTATAACTGATTTATAATAAACAATAAATCTCAATATATTGGATTAATCTATTTTTCTTGCTTCTTGGCTCATTTATTGTCTAGAAATTGATATAATTTTGTTATACTATATATATATGATTGATAATAATAGACTTTCAATTGAAGTTGCTCAAAATAAAAGTCAATCTAAGAGTTGTTTCGTTTACGATTCAACGAGGAGGAAAAGGAATGGAAAGAGGCTTACAAAAAAATAAATATACAGAGGTCGTTGAAACTAAAAAAATAGCCTTAAGTGCAGTCTTAATCGCCTTAGGTGTTTTGTTAGCATCTTTTCTTTGGTTCCCTATTGGACCAACCAAGGTCTTCCCAGGACAACATATAGTTAATGCTATAGCAGGAATACTTCTTGGACCCCTTTATGCGGTTTTTATTGCGTTAGTAATCGGAATAATTAGAAATTCTTTAGGATGGGGCACAATATTTGCATTTCCTGGTGGCCTTCCAGGAGGTTTTGTGGTAGGGATAATTTACAAATATCTTAAAAAAACTGATTATGCTGCACTAGCAGAGCCTCTTGGAACTGTTATAATTGGTGCGACCATTTCCGCATTGATCTTTGCTCCTTTAATTGGAGCAACACCGAATATTACGTTCTTTTGGATAGCATTTGCAGCAAGTTGTATTCCTGGATCAGTTTTAGGCTTCATTATTTTAAAAATCCTAAGAAAATCGGGTATACTCGACGAATTTCTTGAAGAATAGTTTCAATTATTGTTTGCTACTGGTTCAAATTAATAACAAGATCAACCTGCCTAGATAATTTTTGCATTAATGTCCGCTCCTTTTTTGAGACACCAGTGCCTAGATCTTCTTCGAGTTTTTTACCGTAATAGCCGGTAATAACAGCTGTATTAACGATCTCTAAGAGTTTTTCGACGGGCTCAATATTACCAACTTGAAAAAGCAGGGAGATATCATTAATAAACACAATGTTTGTTGGAGCTTTCAAGAATTCATTGATTTTTAAACTCATATTTTTTGCATTTGTATGAGCAAGTCTTAGTAACTGTTTGGCAGAATTTGTTTCAGCTGCCGTTAATCGGGGTGTCTCTACCCTCTCGGGGCATAAATAATCTACATTAGAGGGCATTTCAATCCTTTCATTAACACGTCCACCGATTTTCATTCCTTTCACAAATTTTACTGATGGAGCAAAATCAAGCAATGTGATTTTATCGGCATATTGAAGGGTGTCCTGCAACAATTCAATTAGAAGTTGGGTTTTACCGCTTGCTACTTCTCCTAAAATTAATAATTTCTTGTTTTTAATATCTCGAAAAGAAATTTTCAAGAAATGCCTCCTATTTTGGAGGTATTACAATTCTATTACGTAATTCGTTCAAGAAATTTATAATATTTTCTTTCGGCGTAATTTCAGGACTTGCAACAGTATTCGGAACAGTATCATTTACATTAAACATCTCTTCGCCTTTGGACCAATAAAAAGAATATTCTAAATCTGTAGGATAATAAATCTTAAGCTGCGAGTTGTCAATAAACACTATTTCAATCCGATCTATAAAGATCGATGGAGCGTCTTTCAATAGATCTGAAACTTCAGAGGTTATAATACTCCCAAATTCATTATATCGATCTTTAATTGACTCTCTCTCTACTTTTTCTGTAATAGGTTTTTCCTTCAATTCAGCTAAAAAGATGTCTAACTTAAGGAGTATTTCTTTGAAATAGTATTCTAAAGCCTGAATAGAAAGATAATCTTCATAAGTAGGATGAACTTCAAACTCTTGGTCTTGCAATTCAGTTAAAGCCAATTTTAAGGTAATTGGATCATCTATATTGTATTCATTCATTTTTTCTTTTAACTGCTTTTTAATCTCAAACGCTTCGTAGATTAAATCGCTAATTTCCTGAGCTTGAGAGTCAACGTGAACATCACCAGAGATTGGTGCAGCTGGTTTCTCTTCAGTTATGTCACTCATACTTGGTAAAATTTCATCCGAGACTTCGCCCGTTTTAGTAACACTTGGCAAAATCTCTTCTGCTTCATCTATCTTTGCTTCTTCTTCCTCTTCTATTGGACCTCTTAATAGTTCTCGTATTTCTTTTGCTCGTATTAGATATAGCTTAGCTTTGCGAAAATACATGTTTCTCATTTTTTCATTTTGTTCTAGGTCGAGGATTCGCTGTAAATGCTCCGCTGCAGCTATATACAGCGTTTTGGCCTGCTCAAACTGATTTGCGCGATCAAGCTCCACAGCTTTTTTGGCATAATCAGCAGCAGTTTTAAATAACTGATGAATAACATGCTCGCTCGTCAAAGACATCGAACTCCATATATCACTGATATCTGACGCACTATCCTTCTTATACCTATCTTTTTTCATTTTGAAGGAAGAAGTAAACTCAATTATTTCCGAATTGTTCATATTGCTATTGTTCATCAATATGTGAAATCACTGCATTACTGATAACCAAGCAAGAAAGCACCACTGCTTTAGCGTGGTGATGAATTGCGTGATGTTTATATAGTTTTTTTATGAAACCAATTATAGTACCTACGGGGCGTAGGGATGTTAAGCCTGTGGAGATAAGACCTCCGTAACCC
>NZ_JAHPYX010000173.1:0-45920 GCF_019058535.1 Candidatus Borrarchaeum sp. | reverse complement strand
ATGTGGTTCGAATGGCTGTTGAGATACTTGACCCACAACCCTACGAACATATCGTTGATCCTGCATGCGGTAGCGGAGGTTTCTTAATATTTGCAATGGAACATGTGTGGCAAAAACTTAAGATTGAAGCTAAAAGAAAGAATTGGTCAACCGAAATGCTACAGAAAAGAAAGACAGAAATTGCGAGCAAATTTTTTGGTGGAATTGACAAGGACATGTTCCTAGCAAAAGTCACAAAGGCTTACATGGCACTAATAGGTGACGGTAGAGGCGGAATATTCTGTGAAAACTCTTTAGAATTCCCAGAAAAATGGCAGGCGACTACCCAACAAAGAATAATGCTTGGTAAATTTGATGTTCTATTTACTAATCCTCCCTTCGGATCAAAGATCACTATCAAGAAATCATTGTATTCTCAGTTCGAGTTAAGCTTTAAATGGAATAAAAACAAAAAAACTGGTAAGTGGAAGAAGGGTAATAAACAGGCAGACAAAAGACCACCGCAAGTTCTGTTTATTGAGCGATGTTTACAATTTCTTGCTCCAAACGGAAGAATGGCAATCGTTTTACCTGATGGTTTATTAAGCAATCCCAGCGATGGTTATATTACACAGTATATCAAGGATAATGCTGAGATCATTGGACTCGTCGATTTACCAATGAGTACTTTCTTACCTAATACACCCACGAAGACACATATTTTGTTCTTAAGAAAGAAAAAACCTGAGGGGAACTATCCAATCTTTATGGCCTACGCGAAAACTTGTGGACATGATAAGAGAGGGAAGATCATCTATAAAGTCGGTGAAGCTGGTCAAAATGTTGTTGATGATGACATTTATGAAATATCAAAGCATTTTGCTCGCAGATATGAAAGAGTTAATAAATATGATAGGAAGGGATTTCTTGTTTATCTTGACGATTTAAAGTCAGGTATACTGTTACCGAAATATTATAATCCAGAATTGAATGAGAGATTAGAAGCGTATCGACAGACTGGTGAATATGACGTTTATTCTATAGGTGATTTAGTTAAACTGGGAAAGTTGTGGATAAGGAGAGGCCATGAAGTCGGATCTGTGAATTATGGAACTGGCGATATCCCGTTTATTCGGACTTCGGAAATATCAAATTGGGAACTAACTGCCGATCCTACTCATTGTTTAGCCGAGGATATATACGAGGAATACAAGGATCGCCAGAAACTAAAAAAAGATGATATCTTAATTATAAATGATGGTACGTACCTAATGGGTCGAACCGCGATACTTTCTGAAAATGATACAAAAATTGTTGTTCAAAGTCACATCAGAATTCTTACAGTCTTAGACCGAGAATTTATTCACCCTTATCTTTTGTTGTTCCTCTTAGGATTGAGAATTGTTCAAGAACAGATTGAGTCGAAATCCTTTAGACAAGCTACTATCTCTACTCTAGGAAACAGACTTCTTGAAATCAGAATCCCACTACCAAAAGATGAAAAAGTAAGAAAAGAAATTGTTGAGCAAGTTTCTAACATAGTTGAGAAGCGCTCGATGCTAAGACATAAGGCGATGAATATTGAATTCAATGGAACATCAGAGAGTGTTATGGGTATAAAAAACAAGGCAACCTTGGGAAATCTATAGTACCTTAGTTGATTTTTGGTCTCTTATATATCTAAGAATATAAGTTAAAGGCTATAAAATCGATAAGAATGGAGATAAACAACTCGATGATGATCTTTTGCAAATAGGTAAGCGATATCATGATCTACGTCAAAATTTTAATGAAAAATATGACCATCTAGGTTTTTTCATTGACGTACAGAATTTAAAAAAAGGAATTCTCATGCCAAAATATTACAACCCAGAAATCAAGAATGAATTAAGGAGGCTTAAAGAAACAGGCCATTATGATTTGGTAAGTATTGGAGAGTTGGAGGGACAAAACACACTCCAGATAAGTTGTGGTCACGAGATAGGTTCTATAAATTATGGCACAGGAGATATTCCTTTCATTCGCACCTCTGAAATAAGTAACTGGGAGATTGCAGCAGATCCGACTCATTGTGTTTCAGAAGATATCTATGAGATGTACAGAACAAAGCAGGATCTACAGAAAGACGATATTCTTATTGTAAATGATGGGACCTACTTAGTTGGTCGAACTGCAATTCTATCAGAATTTGATGTGAAAATTGTTATTCAAAGTCATTTTAGAAAAATTCGTGTTCTTGATTGGAGTGACTTGACGCCGTATCTTTTGCTTTATCTGTTAGGTTTGAGAATAGTTCAGAATCAAATAGAAGCGAAAACATTTCGCCAGGCTACTATCTCGACTCTTGGAAATAGACTGCGAGAAATCATTCTGCCTATTCCAAAGAATTCCAAACTTAAAGCAGAAATTTCTGAAAGTGTAGAACTCATCGTTGGGAAACGTGCAAAATTACGGAATCAGGCTATGCACATTCAATTTGATGATAAAAAAGAGAATGTGATGGGACTGCAAAACAAAGCAGCCCGTGGTAATATCTAGTGAAGTTCTAAAGGTTCGGTTTCAGATAATTGACAAACTAGTCTCGGGCTAATAAACACACTCAATAAAATTCACGGAAAGGGTCTGATTTCATAAATTATCTTCCCTGTTTTTAATACATGCCGTAAGAATCTACTAATTGGAATATGTTCATTTAGTTCCTCTTCTGTATACGCTAGTATATCACAGTCTACAGCCCTCTCTATAATCTCATAGATCTCTTTCATCCATTCTTTTCCTGATTTTGTGGGAGGCATAATAACAAAGAGGTCTAAATCACTCCATCTACCGACTTTTCCATGAGCTACAGAGCCAAACAATATTATTCTTATAACTCCCATCTCTTTAAGTTGTTGTGTAATTTCTTTTAGCCCTTGAAACAACTTCTCTTTTCTTTTTTCCTTTTGTGCGCGAAGTTCTTTCAATGTTAGACTCATTGGTATCTCCAGTCTTTAAACTCGAATAAGTTCTTATAAACCGTATAATTATTCATAGAAATATAATAATCCTCTGAAAGGATAAGAAGTCACTTTTGGCAAATAGTAATTATACTTTTGATTTGCACACATTTATCATCATGTGCAAAAATATATTATATTAGATAGAATCCTCACACCTCTATTTTGTATATGAATTCACAATAGGGGTCCCCTGCACACATGGATTTTGGACGTTCAACCGCAGCCTTTGGGTTTATAGTTTTAACAACGATATTTGGAAAGATTAAGTCCCATTCACTGATATCTTTTGGTTCTGTTTTAAACGGACATTCAGTAATTCTTTGTGTAATGCTTGTCTTAGATCGCTCAAGCCAAGAACTTTCAGCACCAGTGACCTCCCACCATATATCATAAAACTTTTCTATTTTTTCAATATCATTTCCTTCTATTTTAAAGATCTTCATAAGTGACTTTGTCATATTCCTTATTCTATCATCCATTTTACTGACCATTTCATAAATTTCGAGTGCTGCAAAGGCTCCGTATTTCTTGCGAATCGCATATAAGAACCCTTTGAGTATAGTTGTCCATGCTCCTAAAACAAAATCATATTTAAATTCCAAAGGTATCGCCACTTTCTTAACCATAGTCTCCTCCTCTCCAGTCTTTCGGCGTTATTTAAGGTTCTAGAAACTCTACATGAATTACTAGGGTACATTTATTATTCGCTATTCTCGTTTCTATACTATTCTCACTTTTATACTTATATTCGCTATTCTCAGCTTTAAAACTAGTTTGAAATGCAAATGTGTTGGTAATAGCAACTAGAGAGCTGGAAACAAATAATTCGCTCAAAGTTGCTTCAAATCACAAAAATCATCTAAAAAATACAAGAAAAACCCGAGCGATACAAAAAATGATTTCAGTTGATATGCGAACAATAAATATATCTTCAAGTTAAATAAAAAAAAAGAAACTGAAAGTTGAGATCCTGCGGTTGGCAGCGTGTTTTAAGGGTTTAGAGCGGTAATAGCTTTATCAGGATAGAATTTTATGATGGTCTCAAAATCGACACAGGGTAATATTTCATACTCCAGTAGATCCATCCAATAGCGATTAAATGCCGATAAATCCCTCATATCACCCTCAGCCACATAGACACTCGTAGTTTGACCGTAGGCGCTAGGAAAATCCCATGTAATGAAATTTAACCGTTTAAAAGCTTCCGTAGCTGCTGAATCCTTTCCCTTTAGAAACTCTGCAAAGCGTTGTAAAACCGCTGGCGTTTGTTCAGGCTTCCATCTAGATATTCCAACAAATCTTGGCATTTTTTCATCCCCTCCCTATTCTGGGTACTTATAAAGCGCCCCTCCTCGGCGCCTGGAGGTGTAAGAGTCATGTTTCCCTGAGAATCATTCATACAACTCCTCAGGTATCGACTCTCTTTCGACTGGGGGTGAAATCACCCCCTCCCCCACGACTTGTCATAGTACAAGTTTTGATAGATCGTTTGTCGCTATATGACAAACAACTTATCAGTTTATGACAAGTTAAATTACTATATATGACAACTTATATATATAGTTTTCTTTTACAAATGACAAACTTGAATTCACTCTTAGTCAAGGAATATCAAATAAGTACAAATTCAAAAGAATATCAAAAAAAGAACTGAGCAGAAAGGATACACGATCATGTAGGTATTATATGACCAAGTTTTCCTTATATTAGACTTCTGCTGGCTACTAGTACCAAAAACAGAAGTACCAAACAAAAAAGGTTACTGGCATGTCGAACTCGTCATTAAGATCATCTACTCCCTTCCGAAAACTCTCTGAACTTGGAGAACAAATTGAAGCTGCCACAAAACGTCTAAAAAAGATGTATTTGGCAGGTGAGTTCCTTGACAGCATACCTCTAGAAGAGGTAGAAGCTGCGTCATTACTACTAATCGGACAACCGTTTCCCCGCACTAGCCAGCGAACATTAGATCTCGATTGGTCTGCCCTTTCTCAGATCCTTCAAGAGTTACTTAACCCTCCTCCGAACACGATAAGCCAATTTTTCAGCGAAACTGGTGATATAGGTGAAGTAGTTCGCCGAATTTACCAAAAATCTGGTGGAATCCGACAAACAACTCTATTCAGTATCCCGCTGACTATTCTAGATGTCTATCAAACCTTTTCAGAAATTGCTGATATTCAAGGATCTGGTTCTCGCAAAAGAAAAATGACTTTACTTCGTTCCCTCTTCACTAGAGTGACTCCACTCGAAGCAAAATACCTAACAAAGCTTCTTTTTCGTGATCAACGAATTGGCTTTAGCGAGGGGATGTTAGAGAGTACCATTGCACGCAAATATAACGCGCCTTTGGAACTTGTTCAGCGAGCAAATATGCTTCGTGGGAATGTTGGCGAATTAGCACGTATTACTAGAGCAGAAGGTGTCGATGGTCTGCAAAAAGTGAAACTTCGTCCGTTTACGCCCCTTCTTCCTATGTTGGCTGCCCGAGCAACCGATATTGATGATGTTTTGCAGCAATATGATGATGAGTGGGCCTTCGAAATGAAACTCGATGGCGCCCGCGTACAAATCCATCTGCAAGAGAATAATGGGGCAACAGAAACTCGTATATACAGCCGTCGACTTACCGATGTTACCGCTAGTTTGCCAGATGTAGTTAATTTAGTCGAACAGGAAATAAGTGTATTTAGTTGTATTCTTGAAGGCGAAGTTATAGCTCTTGGACCTGATGGACGTCCATTACCATTTCAAAATCTTATGCGACGATTTCGACGGATTCGGGAAGTGGAAATGATGACTGAAAAAATACCCGTCACTCTTTTCCTTTTCGATTTGCTAATGTTAGACGGTGAGGTGCTAATTGACTCCTCATATGGAATTCGAAGAGAAAGCCTAAGTTCTATCTGTGGTTCGATTCCGCTCGTTTCCCAAATTGTCACTAGAAATACTGAAGAGGCAACACGGTTTTTCCAAAAAGCAATACAAGAGGGTCACGAAGGTCTTATCGCCAAACGTATTGATAGTCCCTATAAACCTGGTAGCCGGGGAAAACTGTGGTTAAAGATAAAACAAACAATGGAGACTCTTGATTTAGTGATCATTGCTGCAGAATGGGGAACTGGTCGTCGTCATAAATGGTTATCAGATTATCACTTAGGTGCAAGAGATCCAGAAACCGGCGATTTTCAGATGTTGGGTAAAACTTTTAAGGGGCTAACAGATGCAGAATTTGAGGAAATTACACAACGCTTATTAGAGCTTAAGATTGATCAACCCGGCAGAATTGTAGTTGTCCAACCACAAATTGTAGTTGAAGTTGAGTATGATGAAATTCAACGTTCACCCCGATATTCATCAGGAATGGCACTCCGATTTGCGCGTATCAAACGTATTCGCTATGACAAGACTCCCAATGAAGCTGATACCATTCAAAGGGTTCGATCACTTTTTGATTCACAATTTAAGCGGAAATCACAGTCGGATGAAGTGGGATGAACAAGTTTTTCTGAGTAGTTATTATTTGCGAGTTTAGGTGTTAAAATTGAATCAAGAGTCTGAAGATTATCTTCAATTATCGAAGAAGCAAATGAAAAAACTTGGTTATCAAACCATAGACATGATTGTCAAGCATTTTGAGGAGCTTAGAAATAAACCAGTTACACGAAAGGCATCTCGTTTAGACATGGAACAAACATTTCGGGAGCCAATCCCTGATCATGGCACGAATCCAGAGCATATTCTCGATATTATTGAAAAGGAAATTTTTACAAATATTATGTATACAGATCATCCCCGTTTCTTTGCATTTGTGCCAACGGCAAATAATTTTATAAGCGTTCTAGCTGATGCTCTAGTTGCTGGGTTTAATCCTTTTGCTGGTACATGGCTAGAAAGCTCTTCAGCGGCTCAAATTGAATTAGTGACAGTTGATTGGTTAAGAAGAATTTTTGGAATGCCAGAAGAAGCGGGAGGATTATTTTTAAGTGGAGGGTCGGCTGCCAATTTAATAGGAATTGCAGTAGCTAGACGCGTAAAACTAAAAGATCGAATTGCTAACTCTGTTGTTTATTTTTCAGATCAAACTCATTCATCCGTTGAAAGAGGTCTAAAAGTTCTTGGATTTTCTGAAGAAAATTGTTGTAAACTCCCCTCAGATGATAATTTTCGTCTTTCGATTGAAATGCTCTCACAAAAAGTTAAAGAAGATAAGATAAGTGGCAAGATTCCCTTCTGTGTCGTTGCAAATGCAGGAACTACTAATACGGGTTCAGTTGACCCATTAAATGACTTGGCAAGTTTTTGTAAGAATGAAGGTTTATGGTTACATGTAGACGGTGCATTTGGTGCAGCTGGAATTTTAGATTCGAAAGGGGAAAAACTGTTGCAAGGCATAGATCATGCGGATTCTCTTGTTATTGACCCTCATAAATGGTTTTTCCAGCCCTATGAAATCAGTTGTCTACTTGTTCGAAATAGTATGCTACTTAAAGATACGTTTCGCATTTTACCAGAGTACTTGAAAGATACTGATAGATCAAAAGAAGAAATTAATTTTTGTGATTATGGAACTCAATTAACAAGAAGTTTTCGTGCCTTAAAATTGTGGATGTCGCTAAAATGCTTTGGCCTAAATGCCTTTAGACGTGCTGTAACAAAGGGATTCAAAATAGCCGAATATACTGAACATCTTGTTAGAGAAAATCCTTTACTTGAAGTTATAACACCCGCGCAAATGGGGATTCTTACATTTCGATTTATTAGTGATTTACCTGATGAAAGGCTAAACGAGTTAAACAGAAGCATAGTTGACAAAATAATAATCGATGGATATGCTATGGTCGCTACCACTCAATTAAGAGACAGGGTAGTTCTCAGAATGTGTACGATAAACCCTCGGACTACTGAGGATGATATTAGACAAACATTACAAAGAATAACGAAGTTCGGACAAGAATTATTTTAATTTCGTCTCCTTTTACGCAACTTAAGGTAAAACTCAGTATAAAAAAGAACTATTTAAGAGCGTCAAGGACTTCTTCATAAGTAAAACGGTTTCGATAGAAGGCTTTTCCGATCACTGCTCCGTAAACACCTGTTCGGGCTAATTCCACCACATCTTTAACCTTGCCAATGCCTCCTGCTGCAACGACAGGTATGTTCACTGAACGGACCATGTTTTCCGTGTTTTCAATATCAGGTCCAGTAAGCATGCCGTCCCTTTCTACCGCTGTAAAAAGAATTGATCCTGCTCCTTTGTCTTCAATAACTTTAGCTAAGTCAAAGGCAGTAAATGTTGATACGTCTCTCCATCCCTTGATTGCAACCTTACCTTGCACATGATCTAAAGCAACCATAATGTGTTTCGAACCGATTTTTTCCTTTAACATTGTAATCATTTCTGGATTTTTCACAGCTGAAGTACCTATGATAACGCGTTCCACCCCAAGTTTGTGCAGTGTCAATGCTTTTTCGATATCGCTGATTCCACCTCCAACTTGGAACTCGGCGTCTACTTCTTTCACTATAGCTTTTATGATCTCTATATTATCTCCCAAACCTAATGCGGCATCTAAATCGATTATATGGATAGTTGTAGCACCCTGTTCCCACCAATATTTTGCGGCATCGATTGGATCGTTATAATATGTTTCTTCCGTTCCAGGTTTACCTTTAGTCAATCTAACACATTTCCCTTCTCTGAGATCAACGGCTGGCATTATTTGCATTATTTAACACCTGATTTTCTACATTGAGAAATAGCCTATTTTTTAATGAAATCAACGAAGTTTTCTAGCATCTTCAAGCCGACTTCACCACTTTTCTCTGGATGAAATTGAGTGGCAAATATTTGCCCATCTGAGATAATTGATGGAAAAGTAACACCGTATTCCGTTTTTGCCATTATTAAGTCTTCTTTTGTAAGATTGCTATAGTAAGAATGGACAAAATAAACAAATGAACCATTTTTAATTTGGGATCTGCCATTGCATAATGGATTGTCTTTCTTAACGATTTCTAGGTCATTCCAGCCGATTTGTGGAATTTTCACAGTATCTGGTAGTTTGACTACTCTTCCTGGAAGCAGGTCCATCCCTTGATATAGTCCTCCTTCTTCACTTTCAGTAAAGAGGAGTTGTAACCCTAAACAAATGCCAAGAAGTGTTTTTCCTTCGTTTACTGCATCTTTTATTGGTTCTATGAATTCTTTCAGATTGTTAATTGCATCACGAAATGCACCAACGCCTGGGAGGATAACAGCATCCATCGATTTTATCTCACTTGGTGTTGTTATGATCTGTGGTTCGCTTCCTGCTTTTCTCAGCCCATTAGATATTGAACGGAGATTTCCGGCCCCATAATTAATAATCGCAATCCTAACCACTACAAAACACCTTTCGTTGATGGAATTTCAGATTGTATATCATCGAATCGTACAGCATCTTTAAGTGCTAATGCAAGTGCCTTGAATGCGGCTTCTGAGATATGATGATTGTCATCTCCTGTAAGCGTAGTAAGGTGCAAATTCATAATGGCATTATAGGTAAACGAAACGAGAAAATGGTATACGTCTTGAGCAGTCACATCTTCGACTTTTGTTGACTTAAAATTCAATTCAATGTTGTGCCAAGGTCTTCCGCCTATGTCCACGACTGCACGAACTAAAGCATCATCCATCGGGACATAAGCACTTCCAAAACGTTTAATTCCTTTTTTATCTTTCAGTGCTTTATTAAAAGCTTGACCCAAGCATATACCAACATCCTCGATGATGTGGTGGGCAAGATCACCTTTAGCCGTAATTTGCATATCAATTAAAGAATGTTTCGAAAGAGCTGTTAATAAATGATTTAAGAAGTGGAATTCAGTATCAATTTCACTTTTTCCCATTCCGTCTAGTTCAATTTTAACGGAAATGTCAGTTTCTTTCGTCTTTCGAGTTATTTTTCCAACTCGCATACATCATTCCCCTTTGTTTGTTAATAGTTTTCAACTATCCAAAAACTGAACAGGTAACCTACAAAAACTTTGTTTTTATTTAATAAAGAAACATAAAATTCGAGATTCTATGTGAAGTCTGTTAGTTTATGAAATTAACTAAAACGAGTATCATTATTAGTTGTGTGAACTTATAATTGTAAAAGTCTATGAACGAATTTTTAATGCTCATTACTGGAGTTGAGCGAAATAGATCAAGAGAAGATGGACAATCCTTGGCTTGAATTACCGACTGACGCTCCTCTTTATTGCTTGCTGAGGATTTGCCAGTAATCAACGCTTTCAATCAAGAAGTCAAAGCAAAGCAACAAGAAGAGTTTATAATTAGGATCGATTGTCTTCCAGAGAGTTTCTAGAATTAATTAAGGAAAAGGTTCAACAAAAATAAATCGTGCAACGTCTGGACCGAGAGCTAAGAACATACCTCGTACGTTGATCCGCACAGATCCCTTAATATGGGAACCTTTCTTGACAATTATTTCTGTCTCGGGCGTCATACCTAACTCTGCCAACCGTCGAAGTAAATTTCTCTTTCCAAACATAAACTTTAGAAGCACTCTTTGCCCTCCTTCCACCATAGATAATGGAATAACGTGCTCTATGCGATCAATCGACGGACTTAACAGTCCATCTTCAACAAACTTTTTAATTTCATAATCATCCAAATCATGCGCGTCATGCCAGTGTTCATGCCATTCCTTAGCACTTTTTAATTGTCCGTACCTCCTCCTTTTACGCCTCCTTTTTGGAAAGAGAAATTTATCGTGGATATATTGCTGTCGATGAATTTCTATTTGTTCGCTTCCCTTATCCGTAAGATATAGTTTTCCGCCGTTGGCCGTTACATAATTCTGTTCTAATGCGAAATCAACAACCTGCTTCATCATAGCAGGTAATACGTTAAGTTCTTCAGCAATTGCCAGATAGTCTTCATCTTTATATGACCCTTTTGAGCCGATCAATTCTAAGAAACATTCCATTAATTTTTTTATTCTAAGACTCATCCCTTTCCCTCCACACTATCAGAATGTGCCTGACGCATGCGCGTTACTTTACTGATAAATTTTGATCCTTTATTTGTAAGTAGATATAATTTTGTAGATAACCCTCCAAGCGATTTGTGGCAACCAATGCAACCATCAGAAGTAAGGATTGAGCAGTTAATTGGCTCAAAAGTGACATTAGCATCACCAAGTAATTTTAAATATTTCTTTTGGATTAAATGCTCGATCATACTCTCAATAACATGCTCGTTAACATTTAGATCTCTTTTGAGTTCTTTTTTGTTTACAAATTCTTTTTCTTTTATTATTTTTAGTAATTCAATGATCATAATTCTTGAAACATCCCCAGGTACGTTATAAAAAAGTGATTGTCAAAAATAAAAAAGGAATTGGAAAGAGGAAAGACGAACACAGTTATCCTAACCCCAGCGCTAGACCAATCTGGAATATGGCAGTAGAAAGACCCCATGCCAGCGCTATTCCATATAGCACAGCGAACGCAGTCCATTTCCAAGAATTCGTTTCTTTTTTAATGACGGGAATAGTTACCAGGCACGGTATATAGAGCAAGGTAAATACCATTAAACTGTATGCTGCCAATGGTGTCATAGACATTTGGAGAGTTGCTACAAGTCCTTCTTCACTTCCAGCGCCGTACAAGATTGCAAACGTGGCAATGACAACCTCTTTTGCCAAGAATCCAAATATTAGCGCCATAGATGCTCTCCAGTCCGCACCCATTGTAGGCTCTAACACTTCTGCCAAACCGCTACCTATCATACCAGCGATACTTTCTTTACCTCCGTACTCTACACCCTCTGGGAAGTACGCTAAAGCCCAGATAAGTATGACTAGAAGCACAATGACTCCTCCAGCCTTTTTCAAAAAGGTGAATGCACGTTCCCAGGTTGCCATTAGCACCCCCCTGATAGTAGGGGCTCTATATGGCGGCAGTTCCATCACAAATGGAGCAGTTGGTCCAGGCAATAAGAAGTGCCTGATTGCACGTCCTACGAGTACGACTAATATTAAACTCAGAATCACTAATGACCAGACTACTAGCGTTGCATGTAACGGTACAAAAAGTGCGGCGCCAAGGAAAACGAAAACTTCCAATCTCGCTGCACATGGGATTAGAGGGTTTACCATGATGGCAATTAGTCTATCTCTTCTCGTCTCAAGGGTTCGTGTCGCCATGATTGCGGGCACGTTGCATCCAAAGCCAAGCAATAGGCTAATGAAAGTCTTTCCATGAAGCCCCATTGCGTGCATAACTCTATCCATAACAAATGCTGCTCTTGCTAGGTACCCACTCTGTTCCAGAATAGTCAACACAAGGAAAAGTAATATGATAGGCGGCCAAAATACAAATATTGAACCGATACCAGCTATGATTCCATCAACAACAAGTCCAATAAGCCATGGTGGGGCACCACCTGCCTCCATTGCTGCTGTTACAGTTTCACCGAGCACGCCGAAACTCTCATCGAATAAATTGATGAAAAGGCCTCCTACATTAAACACGAATACAAACATTAAGTACATAATTCCCAAAAAAATCGGAATTCCTAAAACCCTGTGTGTCATAATTTTATCGATCTTATCAGAGAGATTCTCGACTTCAACTGATGGCTTTGTTAAGGTCTTGTTGACGATTTGTCCTATACGGCGATATTTCGCATCTGCAATTATAGTCTCTAAGCCGTCTTCATATTTTTCTTTCAAATCTTTCAGAATGATTTCTGCTTCATCATATATGTTTCGCCGTTTTTTAGTATATACTGCCGTCACTCTTCTTCACCTCCAATACCAAAAACGGTCTTAAGTACATCTGGGTCTTCTTCTAGGAGTGCAACTGCAAGCCATCGTATCGAATATTTTTGCTTCAGCCCTGAATTATGTTTCTCAATAAGGATTTCAAGTTCAGAAATCTTTGATTCCACGTCACGCCCATAATCGATATTCCTGTAATTCATTCTTATCTTCCCACTTGCTACATTGGCAATAGTTTCCAATAGTTTTTCCATCCCTTCCTTCTTAGTCGCTACAGTCGGGACCACAGGACAACCTAATTGCTGTGATAGCTCCTTAACATCAATTTTGTACCCTGATTTCTTTGCTTGGTCCATTAAGTTTAGCGCAATAACTATCTTAGCACCAAGTTCGATTGTTTGAATGGCAAGATAGAGATTTCTTTCGAGATTGGTGGCATCAACGATGTCAACCACTACGTCTGGCTTTTCTTCGATGATAAAGTTTCTAGCGATCACTTCTTCGATAGTATATGCCGAGAGAGAGTATGTACCAGGAAGATCCACGAATTTAATTCTATAGTCACCGTAATTACAGATCCCTTCTTTCTTTTCGACAGTCTTGCCTGGCCAATTACCTACCTTTTGACGGGCACCTGTGAGATTGTTGAAGACAGTACTCTTCCCTGTGTTTGGATTTCCTTCTAACGCAACTACAATCTCTTTCAAAACAACTTCCCTCCACTAAACTTCCTTTTTCGTTCAGCAATTGTTAGGATAATTGACTTCATTGGTTATATGACCTCCACAAAAACGTTTTTAGCTTCTGCATTTCGTAGAGTAAGGTGATATCCCTTCAAAAGGAATTGCACAGGGTCACCTAATGGTGCAACTTTAATCACCTCGATTTTGGTCCCTGGAACGATACCCATATCGCGGATTCTACGGCTCACTGGTCCTTTGCCTTTAACTGCCTTGACTATACACTTTTCTCCGGGTTTCAACTTATTCAATGTTTGTTCGGTCATTTCTCATATTCTCCGTTCTTATTTTCTAAAAGACATAGATTTCAGAGTATTTTACGGTGAACGAATAGTCATTAGGAGTTTTAGGTGTACTAACTTTTTATATTTTAGGGATACCTAACTTTTTATATTTTAGGGATACCTAACTTTTTTATAAACTTTTCGCCCATGCCCAGCATTTCTTTAACACCTATCTCAGGAAAATTGCACTTGCGGTGGAAGAAAAAAAATACCCTTAAATTGAAGAGAACCATGACTGAGCGCTTAAAAAAACTTATAACGTGTAAAACGATAGTCAATTGGTTGAAACTTTTCCTCAAAAACCAGAATTTGTGTAACAGAATTAAAACTGATTTCTGTCATCTTAAACAGTAAATTTCGGATTAAAATATGAGTTCAGTCTCTTTTTGGCATTTTTATGAAAAAATGGTTGGAAACTTTTTCATATAACACAGTAAAGACCATTAGGAGAGTGCTATCCCTATATCACCTAAGAAAGTTATAAAAAGTTGGCATACAAACTTTTATTAGGTATACCGAAAACAGAGACACTTGCACGGCTTACTAGTTTTATCAACTTTGTCAAACAAGTAGCAATAGGCCAAGAGTGTTTAAATATTTTCAAATCTTTTCATGCCAAACAGTTTCATTCAAGTGAAGTTCACTTAAATAAAGACGATGACTAAATGATCGCTTTTTGGTATCTATGGATTTACTTTGTTGTCGGAAACGTAGAGCATGCTATTTCAGTCATGCCTTTTTGTTCGCCCTATCGTCTAGTAGCGGATACAAGGATGGAGTAACCATGACCGACGATAAAAAAGAAACATATTGGCGTAAAATAATCAAGGTTTCAACAATACCAGCAACGGCTTCCCCGACATCTGTCCAAACGTGGAAAAACACTGCAGGGAAAATCCCCGTCAGCACCCAAACTAAGGGGTAACTTTACTTTCCAGAAAAAGAAGTCCGTAAAAGGTTTCTGTGAACTAAAAATGAAGTTTCCAATAAACTCAGTATGGTAATGTTCCTTATCTCTCCAGAATGTCCCTCAAATTGATCAACAAAGTGTTATTCATTTTTCTCGTCCCGACTGCAGTACGAAAACAATTTTGTAGCAGTGGATGACTACTTAGATCTCTGACTAAGATACCTTTTTTCATTAATTCGTTGACGACTTCTGTCGCCGATAGGTCATCATGTTGAATTTTAACCAGGAGAAAGTTTGCTTTCGATGGAAAGACTTTAACAGGAAACTGTGATAATTCCTTTCCTAAGTATTCGCGTTCTTTTTTTATTTCTTCAGCTTTCTTTCGAACATAATTAAAATTTTGAAGTAGTTTAATTGTCATCTGTTGTGCAATGAGATTCACTGAAAATGGACCAATGACTCTTAGAAAATAGGATGCTAACATCTCATTGGTGAATAAGAACCCCAGTCGCAAACCTGCAATTCCTGCTGATTTTGAGAATGTACTGAACACGATTAAATTATCAAATTCGCGAATTAGTGGTAACACCGAGTAATCTGCAAATTCCACATATGCTTCATCCACTATGACGATTTTATCAGTTTGAGTAAGTAGTTCTCTTATTTGTTCTTCAGAAAATTGATTGCCAGTAGGATTGTTTGGTGAACACATTACGATAAGCTTCGTTTTGTCAGAAGTCTTTTCCAGTATCTCGTTACAGTCGAGATTGAAATCCTTTCCTAGGGAAACTGGGATATATCGTCCTCCTGCTAGTTCTGTAGTAATTTTATAAACAGAAAATGTAGGATCAATAGCGATTATTTCATCACCAGGATTAATGAATATCCGTGGGAGCAGCTCAATTAACTCGTCAGATCCGTTCCCAATTACAACTTCGCTTACTTTTATATTAAAGAATTCTGCCATTGCTCGACGCGCGTTTAAACTCCGTTCAGTAGGATAGGCTCTTATGTCTACTTCTTTCATGGCATCTTCGAATAATGTATCAAGCCATTCTTTTTCAATGAAGTAATTTTCACTGGTACTTAGGCGAACTATTTCTGTTGGTTTGCTATCACTTAATAGTTCAAGGGCAGGATCTTCCCATGATTTCAATGACCTTGTTTCTTCTCTAATGAGATTTTCCCAGTCCATTTAAATTCCCTACTTTTATGATTTGAAAGTGTTTAATTTTCTTATCTCTTCAAGAGAAAGAACTTGTCTTGGTGTGTGTACAACAAGACCTTGAGCAAGCTTTCTAAGTTTAGGAATTAGTTCAATAAATAAATCTCGAGGAATTACAGTATTGAGTGCAACCCATCCTTCTTCAGCAAG
The DNA here is from genome assembly GCF_019058535.1 of Candidatus Borrarchaeum sp. NCBI lineage: Archaea > Promethearchaeati > Candidatus Borrarchaeota > Candidatus Borrarchaeia > Candidatus Borrarchaeales > Candidatus Borrarchaeaceae > Candidatus Borrarchaeum > Candidatus Borrarchaeum sp. The sequence goes on along the minus strand of NZ_JAHPYX010000173.1, from coordinate 29,857 downwards.
GGGAGAGATTGTAGGGCGTTTTAATGCAGGTAAAGTGGCAAGGAGGGTGTCTACATTTTCTTCCTTGACGTTCATAAATATATGAAGCCGTTTCCGTGCATCAACGACGCCTTGCAATAAGGTAAGCACATCAGACATTTTCTCTCGTTTCCAAGGATCTTTCAGGCTCTCCATATTTGCCAATAAAACAGCCTGAGAGTCACCTATTTGTTCTATGATTTTCAAATTGTTTGCTCTAATTGTTGTACCAGTTTCTGTGTTATCAATAATCGCATCAGCATCTTCTGGGGGCTTAGATTCTGTTGCACCAAATGATAGATGAAGGATTACTGATGGATTTTCACCACTTTTACCCCAAGGGGTAATAACCAATGGCTTTTTGTCACCAAACCGTTCCTTATATTCTTCATTTTTGAGTATATATTCTGTAACTGTATTAATATATTCTGTACTAATTCTTAATGGATTTCCTTTAACAAAGAATTTTCTTAGAAGATCAGAAAAACTTTTTACGTCTTCCCATATCTCTGGAACAGCTAATACGATCTTCACATGTCCATATTCTAGTTTTGTTAAAATCTCTACATCTGATTGAGATTCTTGAATCCAATCTTCACCACTTATCCCAATATCATGTGCGCCTTGTTCAACCAAAGAGGGGATCTCTTGTGGTCTAAGGATTTTTACGCTTAACTCAGGATCATTTATGTATGGCCTGTATGTCCTGTCATCGCCTTTAATGGCATAATTTGCCTCTGAAAATAATTTCAGTGTTCGTTCCCCTAGTGATCCTTTGGGAATTACTAATTTCAATTGTTGCATTTTATCAACACCTTTACATAATATGAGTAAAAACTAAACACTCTATGAGTGTGTCTAACGATATAACTTGAGAAAACTTATTTGCGGGGTCAAAGATCACGTTAATGGAGTGAAAATCAGAAAGAAACTTGGTTAAATAGATGGAAACGATTCCTCCACATCAGCTTCACCTAACAATCCCCGCGCAATTGCATTTTTTTTAAGAATATATAACTCTTTCTCAAAAAGCGATAAGTTTCAAAGTTGATATTCAAAGCATCTGTAGTGGGCTGGTAGATTCTCCATTTCTGACAAAATCTTCGCTATCGGACCATAATCTTCAACTGCAGAACTTGGTGCCTCAACTATTGGAACAAACTTACCGCAATCAAGTACAGATAGACCAGTTCTCCATTTTGCGACCTTTCCAGTTGGAAGAATATGATTTGAGCCAGCACCACCATAATCTTCAAATGGTATTGGAGTATTGAGAAGAATTGTTCCTGCATTTTTTATCAATTTACTAATAGGTGTTGGGTCACTAGAGAGAATAAGTAAGTGTTCAGGAGCATAATCATTGATAAATTCAACGGCTTGGCTTATCTTTTTGGTAACGATAATTGCACCATAACGTCCTAGACTTTCTTCTATATATCGCTTCCTGGGTGAATCTTTGATTAACTCTTCCACAAAAACTTTTACCTGTTCAGCTAAATCTCTACTCGTTGTAAGACAAATCGCTGCAGAATCGTTTCCGTGTTCAGATTGTGCAAAAAGTTCACAAGCAATCGCTTCTAGATTTATAGTCTCATCTGTGGCAAATATTATAGCTTCGCTAGGACCTGCTAGCATATCTATTCCAACATCCCCACTTACTATGTATTTTGCTACTGTTGGGTAAAGTCCTCCTGGCCCTAAAATTTTTGACACGACTGGTACACTTTCAGTTCCATAAGCCATCGCTGCAATCGCTTGCGAGCCTCCCACCGAAAAAACTCTGACTTTGCATTGTGAAAGATTCTTAATAATTTGAATTGCTGCAAGAGTTCCATTGTCAATCAATCCAGAGAGTGTTGGCGGTGAGCATATAACAATTTCTTCAACACCTGCAACTATTGCTGGAACGGTTGCCATGAGGACAGTTGATGGGTATCTAGCTTTTCCACCCGGAACATAAATGCCTATTCTGTCTAGAGGAATCCATCTATTAGTGATCTTTACCTCATTGCTTAATGACATCTCGAAGTGTCTTGGAAACCGCTCAAAGAATTTTGTGTTATATTCAAAAAGCAGCTTGAATAATCTTTCTAACGCGTGTATCTGATTCTCAGGGGTTTTATTATATGCCTTAGTTATGTCAATTTCATTTATTTCAACGTTCTGAATTGTAACTCTGTCATATTTTGCAGTTAATTCAATAAGAGCTTTGTCTCCAGATGTTTTTACAGAAGTAATTATTTCGTTAACTGTTTCTATTATTGAGCGTTCGAGTACTCTAGATCTTTCAGTTAGCTTCTGTCGATCTTCACTAGTTAGTTCGTCTAAATTATAAATTGCAATCATTTTGTCTCTCTCGATCGAACTTAATTGAGGAAGATTTTACTAGTAAGTTTAAAAGTTCTTTTAATTTTGCGGAGACTACTATCATAATGTTTATTAAAAAGTTACGTGTGGATTCTTTAGGTGATTGATATGGTTAGTGAAGTTATTCTATCCTTTGTAGGCACAGACTTCATTGAAGGAAATTCCTCAGATAGCCCAATAACATTGCTTATTGATGAGTCAAACAAAAAACTTGTTCTTCAAGTTTCCCCCCAGTCAGGCTTTGTTGAACGCAGAACAGCTGAAAGACAAGCTAGAGGTATAGCAAAAATCGGCTTTGCTCTAAAAAATGGCAACCGTGTAGGACATGGATTTGACTTAGATGTGGCTGCTGAAGGTGGTGGCGTTCCCGAACGACTACATAAAGAAGTCTGGAACAATTATAGTCGAGGTATTTAACGCCTATCTTTTTAGGTATTGTATAATCCGCGAATAAATTTTTTATACTATTTTCGCAAGACCCCAAGCAGAAGGGGGATGAAATGCGCAAATCTCAAATATTGAGTTTTATTAGAGCCAAGAATATGATTTCTCAGGTTCTCAGCAAATATGATTTTTTTTCTTTGCTGTTAAATAAATTAGTTTTTACAGGCTAATTTTGCTCAACCTAATAAGCCCATAAACTGAAAAGATATGTTTAAAAAGCAATTTTTTTAATACAAAATCAACTGAATAATACGGTGATTTCTTTTGAGTAGTGAATGGACGATTGATGATCGATTTACATTTCAAACAAGAGTTATTTGCCATCATTGTGGTGAGATTTTAAGCTTCAACCAACCTGGGTATAATAAACTCGATAAATTTCCTGCAACGTGTCCGAAGTGTGAAGGAAACTGGGGCATCGGGAATAAAGATTATCATTATAGTAAAAACTATTGGGCTTTGCGTGCAGAGCCTCTAAAAAGAAAGATCAAAGAGAAGACTAAAAAAGCTCGTAAGAAAGCTGTTGAACAAGAATTAGAGGAACTAGAAGATCTAGAAGCGGAACTAGAAGCACTAGGAGAGGAAGAGATAGAAGCAGAATTAGATGAGTTAGTAGAGGAAGAATTAGAAGAAGTTCCAGAAGAAAGACTTTCAGAGGCAGAAATAGCAGAAATATCGAAAGAGTTTATGCAATTAGATGGAATTGGCAAGAAAAGTGCTGAAAAAATAATTAGCTTGGGTGTAACCTCAATTGAAGAGTTGGCTACACTTGAAGTAGATATGGTAGCGGAAACAGCAGATGTGTCGACCAAATCATTGAGAAAATGGATCAAGAATGCACAAAAGTACCTTGAGGAAGAAGAGGAAGAAGGAGAGGACGAAGAAGAAATTGATCTTACTGACTTGGAGGCAGAACTAGAAGCACTAGGAGCCGAAGAAGATTTAGAAGACGAAGATTTAGAAGACGAAGATCTTGATTGAGCCGAGTTTTATGAAGAAGAAAATAATAACGAGTAAATTTTTTTAACAGATTTGCAGGTGGTTAGTTTAGATGACAAAAAAAATTAAGATTATTACTGAGGCTACAGGAGAAGTAATTGCAGAATTAACTGAGAAAAACCCTAAAACAGCTGAAGCAATTTGGAATGCACTCCCTTTTGAGGCTAGTGCAAATACCTGGGGTGATGAAATCTATTTTAGCATCCCAATAGAAACAGATGAGGAAAATGCTCAGGAAACAGTTAATATGGGTGATCTAGCCTATTGGCCTCCTGGTACTGCGATGTGTATTTTCTTTGGTCCAACTCCTATGAGTCGAGGGAATGAAATAAGACCTGCAAGCGAAGTTAACGTTTTCGGAAAAATACCTGTCGATCCTAAGGTTTTCAAAAAGGTTCGTGCTGGCAGCAAAATCCGAGTAGAAAAAACAGAATGAAATATTCTTCAGAAAATCTCTGATGATACACTCATATCTTTTCAATGAAATCTTTTCTTTTCAAAAATGAATTAACCAGGGTCTTTTTTTACACTTATATTTTTTCAATATCGCGAGGTGCTCGTACTAATTGCTTTCCAGTGGCTACAACGACGCCCCACAGCGCGGCGGCCAATACGAGGTACCAGGTCAAGAGGGGCACCCCTGATATCGCCAGTGGCATGAGGATCAGGGGCACGCTAGCTGAAAGACTCGCGTGCATGAGCATCGCCACGAGCAGGCTTCCAGTACGGTCGTAGACCCACACCATGAGCACCCTGTAGGCCGGCAGTATCACAACAGACCAAAAGAACGCGGGGAAGATAGTCAAATATCCTGGAATAAGGAGGTGCCACGCTCCCCACAAGACGCCCATGATGAGCCCGGTAGCAAGCACACCGTAACGCAGCCTCAGCCTGGGCACAGCGAACCCCGTCCAGCCTAGTTCCTCAAGGAAGCCCACCATAAGCCCACCCACGATACCGAACAGCAGAAGGGACGCCTTGTCGTCCGTAGTGACTATGCCGGGGAGAAATACCGGGGAGGTTAGTGAAAGTGCGAAGAGTGTCGCCGTCGCCAAGATCGGGGAGGTCAGGAGTGCTACTGCATACCAGCGAGCGCCTACCCGCCACCTGATCAACCGGGATAGAAGCTCCCGAAAGCCCGTCATCCCATAGACGAGCCCGGTCAGCAGGATACCTGCTACGCTGGGGCCGACGAGCATAGCCAAGATCATGAACAGGAGCAGTTCCTCTGCTGGCTCCGTGGTGCCCAAGATTACGCTCGGCCCGACTACAAAAAGTAAGCTGATCAATGATAGAGCAAACGCCAGAACAAAGAAGATCAATAACGGATGGCGTTTTACGAAATCTTTTATGTCCATATTATATCATCGACACAGTGTTTGAACATTATTTTTATACTTTTTGCAAAAAGCCAGATATAGTCGCCACAAAACACCGAAAAAAGAATAACGAGGTGAATCAAATTTCACGGTCATTGAAACGATATGTGTGCATCAACACTCAACAACTCAATTCTCTATAGATGTGATTATTCCAATTCCTTTTGTTCTCCCTTCACGAAATAGGATTTTTTGACCTTCCATAATGTATTCTGGCTTATATTTAAAGCGAAATGTGACATTTGCTCTTTGACCAGTCCTTAACGGAGCTTCAGACATTTCAATTATTTTTGCGGTTTGTCGAACAGTATTAACGTGTATTACAGCTTCATAACCCATTCTTATCGTTGTTGGATGATACAGAACGAAAACATTAGCTGAGAATGATCTAACTACTGGGATATCATTTCTCTGCGTCAATATCATACCCTTACGCACATCATTATAATCAATGCCATGTAAAGCATATGTTCCACTTTGTCCAGCGTGTAAATGCTTGACGGGTACTCTTTTGTAATGAATTGAACGGATCCTTGTTTCTTTGAATGGGTTTCCTCCTGAAAAGGGTCCAAGTTTTACAATGTCATTTGCATGAATTGTTCCTCGATTTATAGTACCGCTTACAACAGTTCCAACGCCTGAAACGCTGAATACTTCGTCGATATAAAGTAGGAACTCATCATCTTCGTATTCATCCCATTTCAAACGAGCAGGAACCAAGTTAAGAAAATTACGTAATAAGTCAAATCCTTCTCCAGTTACACAAGAAATCTTGAATATAGGTGCAACACGACCAGATGGAATGTGTTTCGAAGCAACAACCATATCATCATAATTTTTAATAATCATAGGGATTTTATCAACGCCGGGTAATTTTAAAACTGATTTTACTTGATCCTGGGTTCTTTTTGTTATTTCTAGGTTAACTAAGTCGATTTTATTTATTACCACAATCATTGGAATTTTTAGAGCTGCTGAAACCCCAAGATGTTCCTTGGTCATTCGAAGAACGCCTGCATTAGCACCTATTACAAGGAGACTGTAATCTGGTGCATACCCTGCGAGTCCAAAAATCGTAGTTTTAAGATAACGTTCATGCCCAGCTAAATCAACGAATGAAATAATTTTAGAACTATTTTCAACCACTTCGCTCATCGTTAATGGAGAAACTGAAGCAGAAGGTGAAGAATAATTAACAGTTCGCCCCTTCGCGTCAAATCCTAACACTTGATGCGAAACCGAACTTGTTCTACCACTTTCAATTTCATGTAGATGGCGAAGCACCTTTAATCTGGCAGATCCTCGCCCGTCATCTAAATCATTAGAGATCAGACAGCCGATTATTGTACTTTTCCCAGAATCTACATTACCCACAGTATCAATTGTGATGTCAATTGGCAGATCTTCTGCGCCGATGATTCTCCGTATGAGATATTCTCCAACTTTCCCCTCTTCACCATCTCTTATACGTATTCGAGAAACTTGTGCGTTGATTAATGCTGCAATTTCTGTTAGAGTATTTTCTGATTCTTCAAGTTCGGTTTCTGAGATTCCAATAAGCCTACCATCATCTTCTACGCCTATTAAGTAGATTGCCTCGCCGCCACCTTCACCAAGGCGAAAGTGCATTTGTGTAGCTAGACTATCTAATTTCTGCTGATTTGTTAGAAGATTCGTTAGAGTAAGTTTATATTCGACATTGCCTGTGTCAAGTTCTTTAGCTCTTTTCAAAGAGTGATTCCCACCTCTGGACGTTTCTAAATTTCCAAGAGTTTATTTAAGTTCTCATTGCAATTCTCTGGGACTCTTATAGATCTATTTTTTATTCAGTGAATCTCCCATATCTTTTTTAAGATATATTAGATTATTACTTTTGTGAAGCTGTTGAGGTACTTCACATGATCGATAATTTTGTATGAGCTAATTATTCTTAAGTTTACCAACTTAATCAAAATAAAAAGCATAAACATGTATGTCTGTATAATATGAGGTTTGGCGATGATTGATATATTTCATGATATGAGTTCATTAGAATGCTTCTTTGCACCAAAAAGCGTTGCAGTTATTGGTGCATCATCTACAATAGGCAAAATTGGCAATGTAATTTTTCAGAATTTTGCGATGGGGCAGTTTAAAGGAAAAGCATACCCTGTAAACCCTCGTTTAGATGAAATTATCGGTATAAAATGCTATGCGAGTGTCAAAGATATTCCAGAAGAAATAGATTTAGCTGTTATTGCAATTCCTGCTAAATTTGTACCCCAAGTAATGCAAGAATGTGGCGAAAAAGGTGTTAAGTGCGTCATTGTCGTATCCGCAGGATTTGCTGAGATCGGGGGCGAGGGGATAATTCTTGAACAAGAGATAATACACCTCGCCAAAAAGTTTCACATGAGGCTGCTTGGTCCAAATTGCATTGGGGTGTTTGATTCCAATACCCATGTTGACACAATCTTTCTCCCGATCGTAAGGATGTCAAGACCAAATTCAGGTCCGATAGCAATTGTGAGTCAGAGCGGAGCGTTTATGAGTTCATTACTTGACTGGACTGCTGCAGAAGGATTAGGGCTGTCAAAAGCAATCAGTATAGGTAATAAAGCTGATGTTGACGAAAGTGATCTTGTAGAATATCTTGCAAACGATCCTTTGACTAAGGTTATAACTGCTTATTTAGAGAGCATTGAGAATGGTAATACATTTATTCGCGTTGCAAAGAAGGTGACGAAACAGAAACCTATAGTTCTTATGAAAGCCGGTAGGACAAAAGGAGGTGCTTCTGCCGCTGCCTCGCATACTGGTGCGTTAGCGGGTACCGATGAAGTAATTGATGCGGTGATCAGGCAATTAGGAATTCTCCGTGTCGAAAATTCTGAACAGATGCTCGATTTAGCAAATGCATTAGCCTTTCAACCATATGCAAAGGGTGATAGAATCCTGATTGTCACAAACGGAGGAGGAGCTGGTGTTATGTCTGTAGATAAACTAGAACAACTTGGTTTGAAGGTTCCGCTACTTTCTGAAGATGTACAACATCAGATGATGCAACATTATCCTCCTTATTGTGTTGCTCGTAATCCTGTTGATCTAACAGGGGATACTGACGCAGAGAGATATCGTATTGCCTTGGAACTGGGTCTTAAGTCTGACGAGATTGATGCAGCTTTAGTAATTCTCCTGTTTCAAACCCCTTCTCTAGAAATTGAAGCAGTGGAAGTTGTACAGAACGCACAAAGATTCAAAAAACCTATTGTTGTTGCTTGCGTTGGGGGAGAACTGGCAGCTGTTTTCTCACGTAAATTGGAAAAATTCGACATACCTGTATACCCAATCCCTGAACGTGCAGCTTTTGCAATGTGGGGACTCGTACAATATGGAAAATGGTTAAACCATGTTGACTGATTTTTTCAAAATTCTCATTTTCCATAAAAGTTTTTAATTGAAACTTTTAAGATGTACCCGAATGGTTATTTGAGGAAATACATGTGCATTAACTGCCGAACACAACAATTAACAGAGGAAAACATACGTTGATTCGTCATAAGGAAGAAACCTTACCAAAACGAGAACTAAAAAAACTACAATTTAAAAGGCTAAAAGAAACTGTTTCAAGAGGCTATGAAGTGCCTTATTATCGCACGAAAATGAAGGAACACGGAATTACTCCTGATGAAATTCGTACGCTGGATGACATTCGCACCCTTCCATTTATGACAAAAGAAGACTTTCGAAAAGCATTTCCGTTTGGGCTATTAGGGGTTCCGATAGAAAGGGTTGTTCGTATTCATGCGACGTCTGGTACCACAGGGACACCTTCCACAGCGTTTTATACCGCGCAAGATATCGATACATGGACTGAACTCATTGCAAGAAACCTTACATCCATCGGAGTAACTGCTGCGGATAGATTTCAGAATACCGTTTCACATGGGTTATTTACTGGCGGGATGGGGTATTTACAAGGAGCTCAACGAGTTGGTGCCATGGTGATTCCTTTCGGTGGTGGAATGACGCTTAAACAACTTGAGTTTATGAGAGATTTCAAAGTGACATCTTTTCATGCGATCCCAAGCTTTGGCTTGAAAATGGCGGAAACGGCAAAGAAGGAAGGCATTAGCGGTGAACTATCCCTTAGAATAGGAATGTTAGGAGCAGAGAATTGGTCTGAAGGCACTCGAAAGAAAATTGAGGAAGGTCTTCAGATTGATGTATATGATAACTATGGTCTAACAGAACTTGTTGGTCCTGGCGTATCTTGCGAATGTCCAGAAAAGAATGGAATGCATGTCTGGGAAGATCATTTTCTATTTGAAGTTCTTGATCCAGAAACAGATGAGTTATTAGGTCCTAATGAAGACGGAGAGATGGTCCTTACTGCGCTTACAAAAGAAGCGTTTCCCTGTATTCGCTTCAGAACGGGTGATCTTTGCTCAGTATTAGAAGGAGATATTTGCGGATGTGGTAGAACTCATCAGAGGATTTCACGAATTAAAGGTAGAATTGATGATGGATTCATTATTAGAGGTGTGAATATCTTTCCAAAACAAATTGAAGAGGTCATTATGCAGTTTCCAGAGATTGGTTACAACTATTATATCAAATTATGGACAAAAGGGGTTATGGATGAAATTACTGTATACGCTGAAACAAATAACTTTAATGATACACACGCTAGAATTGCTCTTCAGCGAGATATAACAAGAGCATTGTATGAAACTGTCAGAATTCGAGTTAATGTTGAACTTGTTGAAGAGGATGGGATACCTAGGCAAGAAGGTAAAGCAAAACGTCTTCTTGATGAAAGAGAAGAAAAATAATTAATAGATCTGTTTTCTAAAGCACTTTTTTACTTTTCTATTTTCTTGAATGTTTTTTGAGTGCTTTTGCTAGATTATTTTTAGCATTACTGTGATTTGGATCAATCTTCAGGGCAGTTTCATAACAATCAATCTCTTTAGAATATTCTCCTAATTCTCCATAGGTAACACCCATACTGAACCACGCATCTAGAAACTCAGGGTTGAGTTCCACGGCTTTGTTGAAGAAATCAATCGCTCTATTATGAGCTCCCAACTTTCTGACTGTATTTCCCATATTATTCCATGCTTTTGCGTATTCTGGATTTAGTTCCACAGCTTTTCGGTAGCATTTTATTGCATTATTGTAGTCATTTAAAATTCCGCAAATTATGCCCATGTTAAAATACGTTTTTTCATGCGGATTGATGTCTGCAGCTTTCTGATATGTTTCAATAGCGTTATTATACTCTCCTAAAATCCCATAAACCAATCCCATGTTAAGATATGCATTTTCATCATGAAGTTTTATGTTTAAAACTCTTTGATAGCAATCGATAGCCTTATCGAATTCGCCTAACTCTCTATAAATTCCACCCATATTGAACCATACATCTGCATCCGCAGGGTTAACGTTCACTACTTTTCGATAGGCGTGAATTGCGTTGCTGTATTCATGTAACTCTCCATAAGTCAATCCCAAGTGGTACCATGTGTCCTTATCATCTTCATTGATGGCTACTACTTTCTGAAAAGCAGTTATCGCGTCTCTATACTCTCCTATCATTTCATAATGAACACCTAAATTGTACCATGCTTCTATATCTCCAGGATTTGATTCTACTACCTTTTTTGTGCATTCAATGACTTTTTCATGCTTTCCTAGCCTCTGATAACATTCTATAGCCTTTCTATACTTTTTTAATTTCTCATAAGCTATTCCCATATATTCTAAAGCCTCTGTGTTGCCAGGGTTGATATTCAATGCATTCTGGTAGCATACAATAGCCTTAAAAATATTATTTAAATTTTCATACACTACGCCCGTTTGAATCCATGCATCGTCATATGCAGGTTTTATTTCCACGGCTTTTTGATAGACTTCAATTGCTTTATTGTACTCTCCCATATCATTGTAAATCCATCCCAAGCTAAACCATATTTTTGTATCATTCGGGTTGATGTTCAACGCTTTTTGATAGCACTCAATAGCTTTTTTTAAGTGCTGACTTTCTTGTGCTAACCCCACTTTGTACTTGTCTAACTTTTCGTATGCTAATCCCATGTTGTATAATGCACCCGTATGCATAGAGTTGATTTTCAATGCTTTCTGATAGCAGTCGATTGCCTTCTTATACTCACCTAACTTGAAGTATGCTACCCCCATGTTGATCCATGCCGCAATATGTTTGAACTTGATTCTTACAACTTCTTGATAAGATTCGATCGCCTTCTCATATTCTTCCAATGCAAGGTATGCTTTTCCCATACCGACCCATGCTTGAAAGCTTATATTTCTTGGATCGGCTTTCACAGCCCTTTCATAGTCTTCAATGGCTTTTCTGTATTGTCCTCTGCTATGATAAACTTTGCCTCTTCTTATGTAGTTTTCTGCTTCCATCTCTGTGACTACTCCCTTGACTTTTGCACGTATTTGTTATAATTAAGTATTTTGGTTAACATTGTCAGAAAATTTCCCAAAGTAAAACTACGGGCACACAACACAATAAGGTAAATAATCTTTAAAGGATTGACAAATTGGAAGAATTGAAAGTTAAATTGAACCGTTTAAACGCTTTAAAAGACTGAGTACGAAAAGTCTTTATAGGTTTAATAAGTGTAATGACCATACAAAAAATCAGTTAGGTTTTGGTTTGAAGTCTGATGATACATAATATACTTTTGGTTAAAAATGAACGTTGTATATTCAACTACAAAACGGGAACGAAGAAGAGTTTAGATGAAGTTATGTTTTCGGGTTTACTTGACACTATGTTTCAATTGGGACGTGTAGTATTAGAAAAAAGAAAAATCAATAAGATATCATTTCACGATGTTCGAGCAGCTTTTCAACCACTCAGTAGTGAAATCGTCATTGGTATTGTTGAAGATGCTGAAAATGATTTAAACACAAGCGACGGTACAGATTTACTTTTGAAAGAAATCTCAACAGCTCTCTATCCAATTATCTCGATTCTTGAGCAAAAAAGGATCAATCCAGAAGCAATTGAAAAAATTCCTTGGATAGAGCAAGAGATTACAGCAGCTCTTGAGAAAGCAATTTATAAGATTCCTTGCCCGTATTTGAAAAAGAAAAGAATTGGAAACTACTGCAATTTCATCAAGGGATCGATTGGGGGAAAATTTGTAAATGATATTTGCAACTTACGTGATGTAAAAAACTGTAAGTATCTTAAAGATGAGTCATACTACAACAATGCGAACTGAACTTTTTGTAAAAGACTTTTTCGCTATAACAAAACAAAGTTATTTGTTTTATCATATTTTTAGATGGAGTTGACTATGAAAATAACTGGTGAATTGCTCAAAGGTGTTTTTTTAAAGCGCTTAAATCGTTTTGTAGCAGAGGTCGAAGTTAATAACGAAAAGCACCTTGCACATGTTGCTGACCCTGGGCGCATGACAGAGTTATTAGTACCTAAAACTGAAATTCTCTTACGAAAAATTACCTTGAATGAAAAAAGAAAGACTAACTGGGATATGTTAGGAGTTTATACTCCGACAGGCTTAGTTTCTGTCGACTCCAGACTCCCAAATGATTTGATAACTGAAGCACTAAAAGATTCCCGGTTAAAAGAATTCTCTGAATATGAACTCGTTCGAAGAGAATACACATACGGCTCTAGTCGGTTTGATTTTTTTCTAAAATCGAATGAAAAACAATGCTTGTTAGAGGTTAAATCTTGCACCCTAGTTAAAAATGGGCATGCCTTTTTTCCTGATGCCCCAACAATAAGGGGCAGAAGACATATACTAGAATTGATAAAAGCTAAGAAAGAAGGATATCGTGCTTGTGTCATTTTTGTTATTCAAAGAGGGGACGCATCTGCTTTTTCTCCAAATGATGAGATTGATCCCGATTTTGCAGATACATTACGACTGGCTGTTTCAGAGGGTGTAGAAATTTTTGCTTATCGATGTGAAGTTACTGAAACCTCAGTGAAATTAAAGGAACAAATTAATATCATTCTTTAGACAATATCCTGTATCGGTTGGATGATTATGAATTCAAGAGAACGAGTTTTGACAACATTTCAGTTTAAAGAACCCGACCGAGTTCCCCTCTTTGAAGCTTGGATTGAAGGGGTAATAATGGATGCAATTTGTAATGGTGATGGAGATCCATATGAAACTCGCGAAAGACTTGGTATTGATTGTATGCCAATAGCAGTTGGACACCCTAAAAGCACTAACGCTTGGAGAACTGGAACTGATGAATGGGGACGGATTTTCAAAAATCATTGGTATTTGGGAGGCGTTGTAAAGGCTTTAGATGATGTAGAAAAATACTCACCACCGCTAGAGTTCGCAGAAGAATGGTTTCCTACAGAAATGATGAAAGAATCTAGAAAGAACTACGGAGATCATGCATTGTACTACGCCTTTCACGATGTTTGTTTTGTATTAAGCTACATGAGCATGGGCATACAGAATTTCTTTGTTGCAATACACAGAAATCGGGAGTTGGTTGAAGCTTTAATAAGACGGAGTACTGAATGGACAATTGCAATGATTGAACAAGCTAACGCTGCTGAAGTGGATTTTATTATGATCGGTGATGATGTAGCTGATAGTAAAGGTCCCATGATCTCCCTCGAAACGTTTCGCGATATGATTCTCCCAAGATATAAGGAAATTGTTGCAGCTTCCGAAGTCCCAGTGATATGGCACTCTGATGGACAGATTGAGCAATTACTTCCTTTAATTATCGAAGCAGGATTCGCAGGAGTTCATGCACTTGAACCTGATGTCGGTGTGGATATGGGTAAGATTAAGGAACAATATGGTGAAAAACTTGTTTTAGCAGGAAACCTAGATGTAACAAATGTGCTTACTCAATCTAATCTCCACTTGGTACAAAAAGACGTGGAGCGATGTATTGAACAAGGGGCACCAGGAGGAGGTTATTTGTTTTCTTCAGCAAATAGTTTGTTTAAGGGGATGCATGTCGAATCAATTCTTGAGGCTTATCGTTATGCTAAAGAAATTGGCTACTATTCTGGATGAATAGAATATAACTCATGATATTCACCCATATATAATACAAAGAGAAAATAGGCACGTGACATCCTCCTTCCCAACTTGTTAGACGAGGCTTCCTGCCGTTTAAGTTAAAGTATTTGTGTTTAAAGAAGAGACGCGTACATTTTTTCTTAAAAAAGATATTATAGAATTAAAAAAAAAAGAAAAAGGAGGATATGACCTCTACCGGATAAAAAATGGTGGAATTCTCACCAGAAGGGACCTGGATCGAATATTCCACTCCACCAGAACTGTAGATGTATTGTCGCAATCCAGGAGAGGAAACAGAACAACCCGCAGTAATACGCACCGCCTTTTCCGCCATATCCATGTGTAAAGAGGAAGAATCCAAATAGCACAAGGATATAGAACCACAAGTCAATTTGCAACATTGGTTGAGTTCCACCAGCCATCCAACATGCTACCGAGGCTATGATTTGCGGTACCATTTCTTGTAGACATACTTGCCCTAATACTTTGCCATCAAATCCAAAAGTATTAACCATGAATCCGACGAGCCAGGTAACGGCATACATGAATGGGATTGTGGCAAAGATGATGCTGAAGACACCACCTAGTGGGTTAGCAATAATATGCCAAAACCCCTGGAAACTCAACGAGTAGCAACCAACTAGACAGGTGGCACCGAGAGCTTTACCCTCTGCTGGGGTAAATTCATAGCCTAAAAAGATAGCAGCACCGATTGCCCATAATGGAAAAATTAAACCGCTCATACCAATGGTTACAGCGGGTGCGGGTACTCCAACAGCACCTGCAAATGGCATTTTTCTAGTTCTCCCATATTCTTTTTTTGGTATAATGTTCGTTTTGTATAAATTTACTAATATATAAGCCTTTTCTAATAATTATACAAAGAAATATTTATATACAAGATCAACCAACCCTCAAGCAAATATTTGTCCAAGGATTCTCAAGATGGACACATTAAAATATCATAAGATTCGTGATGTGAACTAAATCGCCATCATAAGATACCATTACATTTTGTCAGGCTCAATTACCAAAGATAACAATCAGAATGAAATTGAAAAGATCTTTATGGACATTGGCGAAATGGCATATGTATAGGTTTGTAATGTCCATTTATTAAATGGAGCACGAATCTTTTGATTACACTCCATAAACAGCTCTTCGTAAACAATGTCTATAAAGCTCTCAAAAAAATCTGTAATCCAAGACTAATGAATACACGTTCTGCAATATTATTTTAAATTTGTATTGCGCGCCTACATTTTTCACACGCTTTTGTAGTTAGTGTCCTCAGAATCTCTTTAATTTTCTTTCAAAGAATATTTTATTCAAGAGTGGTGTCTCTCCTGAGCGTTTAAGGTAGACTCGTTAAATTCCAAGAATAAGAATTATTGCGAATGTTATAAGACCTGCGACCACCATCTTCAATCCTGAGATAATTAAATTATCCTTTGAGATGCGACCGAGAAAAACACCTAACATAAAAAGTATGGCGATTATTAGAACCATTGATATTTCCATAGCTAGTCTAACAGCACATATATCAAAAAGTGAGAGATATATGGGTATTAATGAGACCTGGGCTGCAACAAAGGGTGCTAAAGCATCAATAATTGCAACGTAAATTGACGAAAAACGAGATGCTTTTACTATAATGGAATCTTCCAAATTCGTTAGAAGTGATTGCTCTAGTTCTTGAACTTTCTTTTTTCTCTCTGCTGCTTCAGCCATATACGCACCAAATAGTCCCGACATGCCCATGGCTATGCTTGAACCGAAACCAACGCCGATAATAATACGTGCCTCAAAGACTCCCGCAACGTATGCTCCAACAAGAATTCCTAAGATTGTCAAGCATCCGTCGAACGCATTCATAACAAAAAGTCTTCGTGCGATTTCATCAACCTGGGTTATTTCGCTGTAGCGCTTGAATTTTCTACGTAAGTTGTCTATTTTTCCCATCGAGAACACAGCTTTAATTCTTCGGCGGTGCTTAGAAAACAAAATTGATAGTAATTAATCTTGTAAACTATTTGAGTTTTTGAAATTAAAAAGATTTTCATTACCTCTCTTGAAAAATAGGATAATCCTAGCCCGTTGTTCTCCCAACGGACTTTTAAAAACGTATTCAAAAACTATTTAAGATTCATCAAATGATAGGTATGCGGAGATTAAATTGATAAGTATCCTTGTAAGCGGAAAGGAAAGTTTAAAGTTTCTTAACGGATTCTTACAAATTATCTCTCCAAAAGACGTAGATGTTAATGTAATTGTGGATACCTTTGATTTTTTCAATTTTTATGATATTCGCGTCTACCCACAATTAACAAATGTATTGCTGCTTCTTATGAATCAATTAAATGAAACTAAGTGGACTGGAAAACATAATGATTCACTGGAAATTAGTACTTTTCTTCAGAAAATTGACGAGAATTTTCCTGCAGTGAAAGAACTTGATGAGATGGGTGATCTTTTTCTTGCACCAAATATTCTTATTACTCATGGCCTTAAAAAAAATCGTCAATTAAGCACTTGCATAAACGAAATTTCAAAAAACATTACAGAAGCATCAGTTATGCCTCTTTCAAATGATGAACTTGAATTAGAATTAAACTCTAAAGAATTAAGTGAAGGTGAAGAGCCTAGTAAACAAAAAATTTCCATAGCTTCGATGTATGATGCATTTGAATCCGTTACACTTTCACAGGAGGCGCAAACTGCGATCTTAAATTCAGAAGTTATTCTTATTCCAAAGCCTCCAGCCAGGTCCATATTAGCGATCTTAAGGATCCAACATTTACAAGAAGCCCTAAAAAATGCTGTAGGGCAGATTATTTTTGTTAGTCCAATTACAGAAACAAAACTTGATTCAGATAGCCTTCTAGCATTTCAAGGGACGGGATTGGCAGCTTCCGCCATTGGACTTTCAAAAGTCCTACGTGGCTTGGTCGATGTCCATGTGATTGACAAAATAGAGGAACCTCTCAAGAATCGGATTACGCGCTATGGCATGAAAGTCGTTTCTTATCCCCTTAACCTTGATACACCTAAGAATCAACTGGAAATTGTCGAAATGGTCTTAAAGTTGACTTCATTTAGAGATATCGTCGAATCATTAGAATATAAAGCCAAAAAAGAGGTTGACTCACTGAAACAGGGCTTAAAAAAACTTGTTGGTGGACTTAAACGAAAACGATAAGATATCGAAAAGTTAGGTCGTGGATAAATGCGCGCGAAATGAAAAAAGAAAAAATAACGAAAAATGCAGCGCAAACGAACAAAGAAAAGGAAATAGTATTGCACATCAACTCTTTCAGTTTATCCTAATTTTTCAGACATTTAGATCAAATTTCATGAATAGAATAATTCTCTTGTAAAATGAAGAAAATATGTAGATATTAAATTGTGTTGTGAATCTATGCGAGTTGCCATTTTCCGTTCAACGCTTCATAAAGGTTCTGGCCAGGTAGTTCACATTCTTGAATTGGCTAAGCGCTTAGTAAAACTAGGACTAGAAATTGATGTTTTTACAAGAGGATGTGAAATTGAAGCGGATAGAGAAAAAATAAAATTAAACGAGATAAAATTCCGAGGATCGACGATTAAGTTTCTTCGAAATATATTAACACCGTTTTACACTAAAGGGTTATTAAGAGACTATTCCCTCGTCCACACTATGTACCATCCTGGGATTTATGTTGGCAATTATCTGAATCTCACAGAGACTATGCCCCACGTTTTTACCTATCATGGATTTGCACCCACGTGGATATGGCGCGATATTGGTCAAAAGTTAAAAATGATTGACCATAAGATCGAGACATTCTTTGCATTGAGAAAAGGAAATGACCATATTATTACTGTCTCTAACTATTTGAAAAAAGAACTCTGTTCTGTATACAAAGTGTCCCCAAAAAAGATTACCGTCATTTACAATGGTATTGATCTCACCCGGTTCACACCGGAAAATGTAAAGTATGCACATCAAATTTTAGAGAGATATAAGGTAGAACTACCTGTTATACTATTTTTAGGACGCTTAGCTCCCTACAAAGGCGTGCAATTTCTACTTAAGGCCGTTCCCCTGATCCTAAAAGAGCTCCCTAATGCAAAGTTCCTTATTGCAGGAGGCGCACGTTTTGACATTCTTAATCTAAAGCAGCTTGTTAAGAAAGAGCATAGATCTTCTGTAATTTTCACAGGTTTTGTTCCAGATGAAGATGTTCCACTGATGTACGCGGCATGTGATGTGTTTTGCTTCCCAAGTTTATGGGAGGGGTTCGGCATACCTCCAGCGGAAGCAATGGCAACAGAAAGACCTGTTGTTGCTTTTAACAACTGTGCAGTTCCAGAAGTAGTAAAACAAAATAAATGTGGATTCGTAGTTCCACCTAAAAATCATAATGAGTTAGCTAAGGCCGTCATCACTCTTTTACAAGATGAAAAGTTAAGAAAAAAATTTGGCCATGCTGGAAGAAAACGAGTTGAACGCCTATTCACATGGGAATTAGCTGCAAAAAGAACATTAAATGTCTATAAAAAAGTCTTAAACGAAAGGTGACCTCCTAATGAGAGGACTGGCTGCATTTGATATGGATGGAACCCTTTTAGCAAAGCGTACAATTGATGTACTGGCCAATGAATTGGATTTTAAGCAAAAGCTTGTGCAAATTGATCAAGCGTCAAAAGGCAAATATGCCTATCAAATCAGTATAGAAGTCGCTCGTTTGCTTGAAAATGTTTCCGCTTCTAGAGTTATTGATATTTTTGATCAAATAGAAATTCGCCGAGGAGCCCAGCGTCTAATTAATTTTCTAAAAAAAGAAAAGTTTTTAACAGCAATAATTAGCGATTCTTATACCTTTCTTATTCAACGTCTAGCTAAAAAACTACAGATCGATGAGATCTGGGGAAACATAGTCGAAATAAATGAAGGTCGTCTGACTGGCAAATTAATTACGCAACCCTGCTGGAGAAATAATGATCCTAGATGCAAAAGACATTCAGTTTGTAAATTACATGCCTTAGAATCAATAATCAACAAATATAATGTGCCTATGGATAAAATAATTGCCTTTGGTGATAGTAGTGGCGATATTTGTATGTTGAAACATGCGAAAGTAGCGATAGGTGTCACTCCAAGAAACTTTACTCTTACAGAATATGTGGATCTAATAGTCGAAAAAGATTTTGTGGAAAGTTGGAACAGCATAATCAGACTAATTTCAAAAATTTAAAAGGAACACTACGATCTTACGTTTGAGTATTATCCGATTCTACGTCAGAATAAAGAAGCAGAATCAACTATATTTTCATAAAAAGTCAAAAAGACTATATATATAGAGTTAAAGTATCTCTTTTGAGGGACTGATGATGACCCCATCAGAAAAGAAAAAGTTAGCAATTATACACTATACGGCGCCACATTTGGAACACGGAGGTGTTGAAAGCGTAATTTCTGAGCATACTGAACACCTTTGTGAATATTTGGATGAAATTCATCTAATTTTTGGACGTGGTGGAGGCGGATGGGAGGGTAAAAACGTCATTGAACATCAGATCCCAGAATTACATGGATTCCATCCAGATATTGTGCTAATACAGGATATTATCTTTCAAAAAGGCTTGTCAGATGAGAATCTAGTAGGCTTTAACAGAATAAAAGAAAGAATTAAAACCCGACTGTGTCAAATTCTTGAGGAAAATGAAATAGACAAGATTATAGTCCACAATATCCCTTCAATGCCCTTCAATTTTCCAGCGCTTGTAGCTATCAACGAAGTCGCTGAAAAATGTAGCGGCAAAATGATATATTGGATTCACGATTCCATAGTATTTCGGGATATGTATCAGGATCGACTCAACCAATATCCATTCACAGAAGTACACCATGCACACAAAAATATTGAATACGTCACAATTACTCACTTTAGAGCCATGCAGTTTGCAGAAACAGAACATGAACAATTTAGGATAGAAGATATCACAGTAATTCCAAATGGAATCGATCTCGATGATTTTTTAAAGTTAGACAAACACACGTTGGAACTTAAAGAACATCTGGAGATTAATCACAATGATTATATTATTTTAGTCCCCGTAAGGGTGACTCCTCGGAAAAATATTGAACTTGCGCTCTATGTTGTTAATGAGTTGCGCAATCTGATACGCACTGGTAATATTAAATTATTGATATCTGGACCGCCTGATAACCAGGCATACATAGCTGGTAAAAAATATATGCGCTACTTGAAAGACACTTCAACAAAATTAGGCGTATCTAAAGATGTCATTTTTTGTCATAACCTCATAAGTAAAGAGAGGGTCAGGAAGGAAGGTCGGATTATCAAATGGGGTATCTCTGACATTTATAATCTTGCAGATATAGTCTTTGTTCCCAGCAAAGAGGAAGGCTTTGGTTTGCCAATCATTGAGGCTGGTGCAAGTCGAAAACCATTATTTTGTAGTCGAATAGACCCTTTCGAAGAATTAGTAAGGGACAACATTGAAGCATATATGTTTGGTTTAGATGAGCCCCCTAAAACAATTGCCTTTCGAATTCATAGATTTCTTATCTCTAGTGCTGTGGATCTGAATTTCAGAAACGTCTTGCAAAACTTCATGTGGTCAAAAATCGTCAAAAATAAGGTTTTACCTCTGTTATTCAGTTAATTTAGTATCTAACTCTCTGTTATCTTTGAGTTCTTAGTGAACTGATGGAAAAATTAACTAACAAGTGTTTCAGTCACTTTCAATTGAATTTCATCTGCAAATGCTTCGAGTTCTTTTCCTTCAGCATATGCCTTTTTTAAAAGTTCGACTCGTAATATCATAAACTGCATACAGACTGTAACGAGACAACGACCGATAAATCCGTAATTTGTCTTATCTATCTCTGATATGAGTTTTCTAAGCAACGTTCCATGGTTCTGACAAACAATGTCTAAATTCGTCACATTAAGCGCTGTTTCAAAATAGCCAGGACGTATTGAGACAAGTTTTTCATATTCGTCCTTTCTTTCCTTATTATATTGTACAACTATTTTTTTATAGGGATCAGTATCAATTGGCTTATGTTCAATCTCTTCTTCTAGGTCACCATAAGTTGGTGGGTTTTTTGGAATCGTTGGTGTTCGTTTATTGATATCTAAAAGTGCAATCATCCGTGTAATTCCACCGATCAGTTCGTTGAACATTTTTTCAATTGTACCAACACCCGCATCATCATATCTTAGAGCACTTCGATCTACCTTTGGTGTTACTTTCGCAGCACAGCATTTGGCGTTGTGTTCCAAAAGACTTAATACAACAATTGACGTATCAATGGCCCATGTTCTGTAATTGTCGATGGAACTCTCAAGAGAATTGGATAATTTGATAAACATATTTGGAGAGATATCGATAGTGTTATCCAATTCTTCTTTTATTTGCTCTTCGTTTTGAATATTAAATAGTTTTTTCGCTAAGTTTTTTGTAAGTAAATAGTAACCTGAAATAAACCCAGGCACGTTGTAATCGAGATAACATGTAAAATAGACTAGCAAGGAGTTTGTTATTAATCCTGAAAATGCCGAACGCGGCATATCAACAAAACAAATATCTGCATCGTATTTTTTTATTGATTCAAGCATATGAGGAAACTTACCTTCAGGGATGGTTTCATCGCCATCCATGAAACCAACGAAATCACAACCATTTAAATACGCTATAATGGCACCGTTTGACATCGAATGGCCTTTTGTGCAATAACCTGAATATTTGGAATCTAGAGGTTCTTCTAGTATGCGGAGCGGTAACCGATGTTTTTTTCTCAATTCTTTTATAACTGAAACGGCATTCTGTTTATTTGGATCAAAAATAGTTACATAAAATTTTACATCATAACTTGATTCTTTAAATTCTTCGTGAATCTTCAGAATACTTTCTGCCAAATCATTAGGGGTACAATCTTCGTTAATATATGCGGAATAACAGACTCCAATCGTTCTACGTTCCACCGTTTCAACTCCAAAACGTTTTCAAAACTGTACACATTCATCCATTTATTTGCTGTGACAAAATTAAAGTGGATTTTCTTTGTCCTAAATCAAGCCTACTGCATGTATACGTGACCAGGTACTTTGAATGCTCCTTCTTCTTAACATTTCACGAATTTGAAAGTACGCATCTGTTTCTTTTTCAATCATTCGCCAAGGTGGTAGGTAAAGCGTTTTTCCTTCGCTTTCAAGCCACTTTTTTATTAACAGTGCTCGAATAATTTCAGTATATTTGTTGATCCTTTCTGTTTCCTCCTCTAATGAGAATACAAACTTTTTTTTAATGAATTCTTCGAATTTATTTTGAAGTGTTTCAACTGTATTCGCATCGGCTTCTAACATTTCTTTTGCTGTAATTTCATATTCTGAAAGTATTGTTTTGAGTAAATCTTCATGGGAGAAATCTATACCATGCGAATGAAGATGATCTTTCAATGTCATGATAATCTGTTCGGACATTTTCCACAAACCAGTTAAGGACTGTCCTATGTGCTGGAAAAGTCCAAGATCGACTTGCGCTAGAGGAATTATACCTATCGTTTCACATAATTGTAGCAGAGTTGAGATTTCAATTCCATAATGATATGGAATCCGTAACATTTCAAGAACGTCTCGTGATAGGGCCGCTTCACCAGAAAGTGGATATCTAAAAGTTTCGATTCCTTCAAATACATTGAAATGATTTGCAATCACTTTCATTAGTGGCTTTGCGAGAAGACGAGTGACACGTCCTCCGAGTTTTGTTACATCACTTTTATCGCTTAATCGTGTTGTCAATCTATGATAATAGGCTTTTACATATTTAATCGCGGAATCTTCTACGGTTTTTGTATAAATGATCGGGTGGCATAAGCCGACAACAAACTCCTTTTTAAAACCCTTTATGTCTGAATCTACGAAGCATACGACGTCACCGATAGTAATCGGGGTTGATAGCCATATCCCTGCGCCTTTACCTGGAGGGACGCCAAATCTCCCAGCAACGTTAAATGCCCCATATTTTGCTAATACTTTACCCATATTCTCATCAAACTGATTTACAACCTTTAAAACAAAATCAAAAAAGCCTTTCTTCGCTTTAATGCGTTCACTCATGTAGGCATTTAACAATTTAATCTGTTCTTTGAATAACCCTAATTCCTCAGATGCCGTTTCAACAACTTTTTCTAGAACCGTATATGAAGGCTTCCCTTGGCTATCTGTTGAGCCATCAATTACAATTATTTCGTCAAGATATCCAAGATCTACAAGTTTGCTACATTCTGACAAAACTTCACCAAGAACCTTTAATTCTAACTTTCGAGTCTCTCCATTCTCAATGTCTATTTTAGTAGGAATAATTAAACTAATGCTAAGAGGCCGATTAAGGTTGGCCTCATCTAAAACAAGCGTATTTAACTTTAGAGAGATCGCTTCATCAAGGGATATCTTTTCATAATGGCCCAAATCTAAAACTCGTTTTTTCCATTCAAATCTAGTGTCCAACAATTTATTCTCTCCCAAGAATCTACACAGTTCTTAATCTGTTGTATAGAAGCCAATTTATAGGAGATCGGAAAGAATGGGTATTTGAATTCATCCGATGTTCTGCGCCTTTACCTTGAATTGGATGAGTATCCAACAAAAAGTACTGTATGAATTGTTATAGCTAAATACACATGATTGTCGCAGATTCCATCCGTTAATGCAATAACGCTTTATCTTAGGACGTGTTCTTTTTTAAATATTATCAAAGTTTTTCCCTAGAAAGTAGTCAGCGTAACCAAGTGCGACGAAACATAACACGCATTTTAAAAAAATTGTTGATAGCAGGCAGCCTATGCGACTGTCTGCATTTGTTGGAGATATGCCTTGAATTTTAAATTATTCTTGCGATTTCATCGAATTATGTTAGAGACCTTATACAAGAATGACCTTGTGAGAATGCACAAGCGTGTGGCAAATAATAAAAAAATTATTGAAGCGGGCATCAAAAACCCATTTATTTAAAATTCGTCTTCTTGCGGTGGGCGTCTCAAATTGTAAAGTGCTCCATTATATCGCTTCGTTAATTGGTAGCTATCGTAGATTGCATATAAATACCACACAAGCGCAGGCAGAATGAATAGACCTGCACCAAAGATCCATGATAGACCTGCACCAAAGATCCATGATAGACCTGCACCAAAGATCCATAATCCAATAGTAATAACAAGGAAGACAAGACCACGCCTAATTTTACCTACAAACAAATGTCCAAGACCTGCAAGGACGATAGTTAAAAGAACAGAGATGCCTTCGTCTTTCCTTGCGAGAGTAAGTTGTGCATCTGTCATCTGAGTCGGATAAGGCTTCGGAACAGGCGAGTATTTTGGGGACATTGATGTTGTACCAGGGGATGGAGGTACAAAATCTTTTTCGGGAGTAAGAGAAGCACCACATTGCGTGCAGAAAAGACTCTCAGGAATATTAGTTTCACCACAATAAGGACATACTTTAATTCTACTCTGCAACATCCCTTTATACTTTGTTTTGGTTTTATCCTTTACAAGTTCTGAAAGTCGACTTTTAATTTCGCCTAGTTGACCTTCTAACAATGTCAAGTTTTGCTCAAGCATTTCTCTTTCTTGTGGTGGCGGCATAGCTTCTGGCTGAACTATTGGACTAGATTTGTAGGGAGCACCAGATCCGTAAAGATAGGGCATTGCCCACCACCTTCTAGGCAGCCATGGAAACCATCTGCAGGACCAAGAGGTATTTGGACCGAATCCGACACCTCTACCGCGTCCACCTCGTCCCAGCTTTATCCCTCCTTTTCAAGTTCTTCTAATCGTTTTCGAACGGTTTCTATTTGATCTTCAAGGAACTGTAGTTGTTGTGTGAGCATTTGTTTTTCTTGCTCAGCTGGTAATGTCCCTGGTTGGAAAGGCGTTGTCGCCATCATGCCTAAAGTTGGTACTCCTGATGTAGGTTGTGCTGATTGGAGGTAGGACAAAAACTGCGGCATTAGTCCGCTCTGCATGATCCATTGTGCGGTTGGAGGCAATCCAGTCGGAGATCTACCCAACCACCCTGGAGAGAAACCAAATCGCATCCATCCAGGAAGCCCAGTCATCTGATACATCCAACGATATCGATAACCCATTTTCATCACCTCACTAATCTGTTAGAGATAGGAAGGCTACAAAGATAGGGCATTGCCCACCACCTTCTAGGCAGCCATGGAAACCATCTGCAGGACCAAGAGGTAGTAGAACCTAATCTGACACCTCTACCCCGTCTCATCTTTACCCCTCCCTCTCAATTTCTTCTAGTCTCTTGCGAATGCCTTCTATTTGATTTCTAAGGAAATCTAATTGTTGTGTAAGCACTTGTTTTTCTTGTACTACTGGAACTGTCCCTGGTTGGAAAGGTACTTGTGGCATCATACCAGGAGTTGGTACAGTTGTTGGTTGCCCTGATTGAAGATATGATGTAAATTGGGGTAATAATCCGCTTTGCGTAATCCACTGTGCTGCAGGCGGCAATCCAGTCGGAGATCTACCCAACCACCCTGGAGAGAAACCAAATCGCATCCATCCAGGAAGCCCAGTCATCTGATACATCCAACGATAGCGTCCTCTACCACCTCTACCACCTTGACCATATGACATTTTTTATTCACCTCATTAGTTTGTTGATTATCATCAATAATGGGATTATGCACAAAAATATATAAATTTTTCTGTGATGAACTTACTTACTTTTCTGTCAATGTCTTATTAAATTTCTGTATTTCAATAGAATTTAACTATTTAAAATGTTTGTTGCATTATGAATTATTAAATTCGACTTTTTAGTTAATTACTCAACAAAAAGATATTTAATTCTACAAGAATTTTGTGCATAATAAACTTTATAAAAATTGGCCTCACAAAACATCATACTATTGTTATAATTAAAAAGAGATCACCTTTTAATAATATAAATTTAAGACCTGCACAGTGAAATGAGGGTAAAAAATGAGAATAAGTGTTCCAAGTATGGGAAATAAAGGCTTAGAAGATATGGTAGGACAGCACTTCGGAAGAGTGCCGACGTACACAATTTGGGATTCAGAAACCGAGAAAGTCGAAATTGTGTCAAACACAAGTGAGCATATGGGTGGAACAGGCCTCCCGCCTGAACTTATGCACGCACATAAAGTGGACATTATGTTATGCTCTGGATTGGGTCAACGGGCAGTCCAAATGTTCGAGCAAATGGGTATAATGGTTTACGTTGGTGCAATGGGGACCGTAAAGGACACCATTGAGGCATGGAAACGAGGGGAATTGCAAGAAGTAACTGATGAGACAGCATGTCAGGCACATCGGCATTGAATGATTTATCATGGCATAATTACCTGTCCATCCATTTTTGCAGAGAGCGTGTTTAGGTGGACTAATTGACAAAAGAATCAGATATTGCCAAAATTCGAAACGCAGCGATAATAGGCACGGGCATAAACGTTTTTCTTTCAATTATAAAATTCTTAGCGGGCTCTATTACGGCAAGTATCTCTCTCATCGCTGATGGAATTAACTCTTTGTCAGATGTCTTCCCATCTCTTGCAGTGGCCGTCGGGATTAAAATTTCAGAACGCCCACCTACTGAGGACTTCCCGTATGGATTCCATAAAATCGAAAATTTCGTCAGTTTATTTATCTCCCTCGCTATTTTTTATGGCGCTTATGAAATGATAACAGCAGCTATTGATCGTTTTGTGGCTATTCAAGTAATAGAAAATCCAATAGTTGGAATTATTACTGCAATTGTTTCTATCATCACACTGTTCGTAATTTCCACATATAAAATCAAAATCGGTAAACAAACTAACTCTCCAAGTTTGCTTGCTGATGGCGAACACAGCCGTGTAGATGTTTTTGCCTCGTTGGCTGTGCTAATTGGAGTTTCGGGGGCATTTTTCGGCATATATATTATGGATGCCATCGCTGCAATTATCGCAGCAATTTTTGTAATTAGGGCTGGCTATGAAACTTTCAAAGCTTCTACAAAAGTGTTACTTGATGCTTCTATTCCTTATGACGCCCGAGAGCAGATAAAAGAAATAGCCCTAGAAACTTCTGGTGTCAAAAAAGTACAGTGGATACGTGCACGAGGTTCTGGCAAGTATTTTTTCGCTGAATTGAAGATTGAGGTAGATGCACACATTGATGTGGAGAAGGCTCAACTACTAGTTGAGAAACTTAAAGCGAACATAAAAAACCAAGTGGAGAATATCGATAACGTCCTCATCTTACTAGAACCTAAGAAAAAGGAACTGATACGCATCGCTGTACCAATAGAAGAGGATCAAGGTTTAAAATCTCCAGTTTTTCCTCGTTTCGGGGAGACCGCGTATTTTGCCATTATTGATATAAGAGATGATGCGTTATCCGATATGACAATTTTAGAAAACCCGTTTAGGAATGAACCAAAACGGAAAGGAATATTGATAGCTGAATGGTTAGGCGATCAACAAAAAGTCGATAAGGTATTCATTAAAGAGCCCCTAAAGAAGGGACCAACGTATGCGTTCGATAGCTATTATGTTCAAGTTACCGAAACTAAACTTGATTCACTGAAGGACATAATAGCGGAGATCAGCAAAAAAAAGGTGCCATAAAAATTCTTTTTTAACTTTGCTCTTGACAGAATTTAACAAACTTCTGCCCATGAAACCACGTTCTGCTCAGTAAATGCTGGTGTTCCTGTTTTATCGGGTTGACTCTAAGACTTATTCGTTCGAGATTGGCGAGTTTTTCTAATCCCTTAATCTCAGTTATTTGATTGATGGTGAGATCCAACTCTTTAAGGTTGATCAGCGTCTCCAATTCCTTAAGCTCAGAAATTTGGTTGCGTGAGAGATTCAGATATTCGAGATTTGTAAGCGTTTCCAGACCCTTGATCTCACTAATCTTGTTCCGATATAGACCTAATCTTCTAAGCTTCGTCAAGTTATCCAGACCTTTAATCTCTTCGATCTGGTTTTTATTGAGGTACAGCTCTTGGAGGCTGGTGAGCGTTTCCAGACCCGAAATTTCTTTTATCGTATTCTCACAGAGAATAAGACTTTGGAGAGAAGTAAGATCTGCCAAATCTTCGATCTCTTCAATGTCGCTAATTCCCTCGTGATAACGAAAGAGCCGGGATCTACCTGTTTCAGCTTCTCTTTCAACAAAATATTGCTTTCCTTTAAAAGTAACTGAGTCGGTCATGGATACTCACTTAATACATACTTAACGATCTATATAAATGCTAATTGAAGGAAGAGAATTAATAATAGTTCCTGAACAAAGTGAAACTTAAAATAAGATTGATTTCTTCTTAGATTAATGCAGTTCATTATTTTAGTTGACATTTATGATCATATTTCGTTATCAGAGTAAGACTTATAAATTGTGCATAAGCACATAAATACAGGTTTAGGTTTACCTAAATCACCCATAAATTAATCTTGTTATCACATTCGATAGTTTTTACATTCAAGTTATTGAAACCAAGCATGAGTTACTTAAGGATATAATTACCGAGATAGGCGAAAGAAAAGCACCCTGAAAAATCCTAGTATTTAAAATCAGATTTAGGTGTTTGAACAAAAAATGGAGAAAAATAAGATAAACAAAATCGAAGAAGAATACCTAAAAACCATTTACCAACTTATACAAAGTAAAGGTCAAGCTAGAGTTTCTGATATTGCTAAGAAACTATCTATTCGACCAGCTAGTGTGACAGAAATGATTCAAAAGTTATACAAAAAGGGCTTCGTCTCCTATGAACGTTACAATCCCATAACTTTAACGCAAGATGGTGAGGTTTTAGCAAAAACCGTAGTCAAAAGGCATGAAGTATTGAAAGAATTCCTACAAAGATTTCTTGGGATCGATAAAAAAATTGCGTCAGAAGATGCGTGCAAAATGGAACATGTGGTTCATGCTGAAACTATGACTCAGCTAATAAATTTCATGAACTTCATTCGTAAAACCCCAAATTTCATGAAATGGCAGAATTTGGACTAAAAGACTTTAAGAATTTGCTATATAGACATTTCAAAGCAAATCTTGTTTAAGGATTGACCTATTATGATCACCTTAGATTTTAAATCTGTATATTTTTTGGAGGTGAAAATATGATCGAACGAATTGTTGTGAGTTCACAAAGTCAAGGGGGATTGGACGACATGGTGTCACCCGTGTTTGGACGATGTCCTATCTATACGATCGTAGATATTGATTTGGATAAAAAGGAAATCAAAGAAGTTACCACGGAAAATAATCCCGCTATGGGCGCTATGGGAGGCGCAGGCATTCAAGCCGCACAATTAATCGGTAATCTGGGTGCTAAAGCCGTCATCTCAGGAAATTTTGGCCCTAACGCCTTCATAGCCCTCCAGCAACTGGGAATAAAAATTCATGCTGGTGTTTTCGGCATTTCTGTAAAAGAAGCTGTAGATCAGTATCTTGCAGGAAGTTTAACACCCGTTACAGGTCCTACCGCTCCAATGCATGCGGGCATGGGCATGGGCATGGGTCGTGGTATGGGTATGGGACGCGGCATGGGCATGGGT
>NZ_JAHPYX010000172.1:0-5887 GCF_019058535.1 Candidatus Borrarchaeum sp. | reverse complement strand
AGTAGCAGCCGTCGTAGATGTGATGGAGATAATTCCAGAAGAAGCTCTATCTTTCATTAAATAAGCGGTATAAAGGCTAAAGTCACGTAGTGCAGCGAAATAGAGAAATGGATAATGAAAGATGATTGCCAAGATCGATGAGATCCAGAATGGAGCCTTCTTTAGATGTGATCGAATATCTTTTGATAGAAGGAGGTACAGAATGATTACTATGCCCACCTTTAAGCCTAATTGTTTTGCATCGACAGCTAATCCAAATAACACACCTCCTAGAAGTATTGAGATGATGTTATCTTCCTTAAAGCCATAACTATAACAGAGAATCGCACCAGTAATGAAACAACTGACAACTGGATCTTGTAAGGCTAACCGTGAATAATAGATGTCATAAGGAATAATAGCAAAGATCAATCCAGAAACAAGACCGACTTTGCTTCCAAATAGAAGTTGTCCTAATTTATAGACAAAATAGACTGTAAGAATACCTGATATGGCGGAAACTACTCTTATTGCAAATAAATTAATACCAAAAAGATTGAATGATAGCGCATAGAGTATTGCAACTAATGCTGGCTTTCCAGCGAATCTGTATGTAATAAAGAGCCATCGAAAATCATCAAACGCAAATTCATTATATACAGCTTTGCCCCAGATTCCCCATGCGCCTTCATCTACAAAAATTGGAACCCAATTAGCCAAATTCCAAAGACGAAGAACAGCACCGAGTACTAGTATTAATATTAAACTCCATCTTTCGATTTTTAGAGATTTTAAATCGCTATAAAATTCAATTACTGAAGATTTTGAAAGAATTGATTTGAAATCAGAAAAAATGACTCGTCTTTTATAGAATACATATAGACTGCTGACAAAAACAAGTAATGCAAAAATTGTATAGAGCATCGGCTTAAGAATTTCGCTTGGAATCTGACTCAAATTTAATCTCCTTTTTTGTAGAATTATATAACCTTCGTTAGTCTTGGCGGATTAAGTGCTATGATAATGAAGTACGAGTTTTTTAAATTTTTTCAGTTTGTCTCTTTTCACTCAACAAAGTAAATTAGAGTTCTTGGATTTTCAACTTTGTAAACTAACTTAAAGTTTTCAGGGATGTCCATTTCAAAGTATAACTCTGGAAGGTATTCTCTTGAATCTGATTCCATTGAGTCTAATACAATGTAACTGACATTTGATTTCAAAATCGCATTTTCCAAAGTTTGATTTAAATGAAATTTTGGAAATCCTAAAACCTCCAATCTAGAGAAATGATAAAACACTAATGGCTTTCGCGCTATTACAACCGCTTCAGAGAGCGCATTATCTTTTAGCCACTCTGCAGCTTTTACATATTCTTCTGTTGCAGGAGAGGGTATAACTCCAAATTCGATTAACTGAGTTTCAATATTCGAATTGATATTTGTCAAAGGTTCTGATATGTTTAGGGAAAAAGTAGGATTAACAGCAATTAATGAAGAGAGCAAAAGAATACTGTAAATATTTATGGTAACAATAATGGTTAAAGAAAGTCCCCCTAGAATTCTTGAAAACTTAATTCTCTTTAAAACTAGGAAATCCCAATTTCTTTGTGAATTATAAATTCTCGCTATTGATATAGCTGCAAATACTGAAATCAGCGGAATAAGTGGGATAAGATATCTCGGCAATCGCGAAGGAAACCATGCATAAAAGAAAAGATGCAAGATGAAATACAAGTAAATAAGAGAACTTTTTTCCTTTATACCTAAGAAATAGACACCAGGAATTGCAAAAATCAAGATCGTAATGGGTACTGCAAAGACAGCTACAACAGAGTAAAAAATCAAGCCCTCAAAAGGTCTTGAAAGAATTTCAAGAGCAGAATGTGTTTGAAAATACTCAAGCATATTAACGTCTGAATATTGATTTGATACACCACTTGACACTGGATCTCTCCATAATTCAAGAAAACCAAAACCCATAGGTGTACCAAACACAATGGTATTTCGCAAGAACCATGGAAAGGTAATAATTAAAAAACCTATAATAACCCAAATAAAAGCGATAAGTAAGTCTCTGGTATATTTTCTTTTTATTATATTGAAAATTAGTATGAGAATGTAGGCAAACAGTATTAAGATGCCTGCGTATCGACTTAGGTAAGCCAAACCTATAAACATCCCTCCTAAAAATTGATTTTGGATTTCCTTTTTGAATAACAAGAAGTAAAACGCACATAATGTAAAAAATACGAAAATGGTTTCAGTCATTGGAATTCCAGAAAACAACCAAAGTACAGGATTTACTGCAACAAATAATGCTGCGATGAGTCCTGAACGGTCATTGGACAATTTCTTGCCAATAAGGTAAACTGGAATCACTGTAAGACTACTTATTATTATCGAAGGAACAATTGCACTTTGATAAGTGACTCCTCCAAGTAAATAAGCCCCGCCGATAATTAATGGGTAAATTGGCGGGACTTTTTCTTCTGGATGATCGAATAATGTATAGCCTAATCCGTGGGAAAGATTTTCACCTAGTATCAGAATACGAATTACATCAGGGATAACTAACCCTACTAAAGGGTTCATTCCTAAACACAATATTCGTAAAACCAATGCTAAGACAAAAATAATAAGTAAAATCTGAGTATTTCGTTCAAGGAATACTCTCTGAAGTATATCTTTGGTTTTCCTTATAACGGGAGCATACACCATATCATCACTATCTGTTGCCCATGAGATTTGACAAATAGCTTTAAGTGATTTTCGTATAAAACGTATCTAAATACTAACTGAAGTGAAATAATAGATCTCCTATTGGAAAATACGCTAACTTCCTACGGTTGTATATATCACAATATACAGAGGTTAAGAAAGTGAACATCTGTTTCATCACGTATCGTTTTCCACCAGATGTCACAGGAGGAGGAGAAATTTCAAATTATATTCTTATAAAAAATCTGGCAAATTTGAACCATAAAATAGTTGTAATCACAAGAAAACTCGATAATTTGAAGCCTCTAAAACAAGAAGATGGTATAGAAGTACAGCGTATAATCCCCGCGCCTTTTCCAGCTACAGGGTATCCTCTTGAGCCGTACTCTTTACTACTGGCGAAGAGGATAATATCATGTATAAAGAATAAGGATGTAGAACTAATTCATGCTTTAGATTTTAGAACTACACCTGGAGCAATAATTGCGAGCAAAATATTAAGAAAACCCATTTTAGTTACAATAAGAAATTATTGGCCGATCTGCCCACGCCTAACTATGTTTATACCAGATCAAGGAGAATGTGATGAATGTGCTCCCTCATCTATAATAAAATGCCTACATAAATGGAAAACTGGGCTTCATCATTACATCTTTATGGTTTTGAGACGAATATTTCTCAAAAAGGCTAACAAAATAATCTGTGTGAGTAAATATGTGAGAAATATTCTTTTTAAGACATTAAAAATCAACAAGAGTAAATTAGTAACGCTTTATAACATACCTAAATATCATAAATTTGAATCATCCAGTAAATCTCAAACAAACCTCAGACAAGAATATGGATTTTCGGAAGAAGATTTCATTGTAGGATATGTAGGTCGAATTACTTTCGAAAAAGGAATCGAGTATCTCATCAAAGCATTCGCTGATATTGTAAAGATAACGGATCAAATAAAACTTGTGATCGCTGGAGATGGGAATAAAAAAACCGAACTACAAGAACTTATGCAAGAATTAAAACTGAATAAATATGTTACTTTCACTGGATTTATCGCGCATGAAGATATCCCTTCATTTTATGAACTTTGTGATGTTATTGTACTTCCTTCCATATGGGCTGAACCATTAAGTCGCGTTTTATTAGAGACATTTCATTTTGGTAAACCAGTGATAGCAACAAAAACTGGTGGAACCCCCGAAATCATAAGAGATGGCGAAAATGGGCTATTAGTAGAGCCAAAAAACTCTGAACAACTAGTAGATAAGATTTTATTTCTCTATAAAAACCCTGACGTACTTAAACGGATTCAGGAAAAAGCCAAAAATCATTCAATCAAAAATTTGAATTCAAAAATTATGACAAAGAAATTCGTTAACATGTATGAAACAGTTCTCAGTAAGCATAGTTGATTATTTTCTATGCTTCTGCAGAATATACCATAAAATTGTCAGACTTCGACAATTTCACAACGCACACGCTTGAGAATCTCTTCCGCTACTTCTGGCGCTGCTTTCATAACATAAAGATACTTTGGTGTACGAATTTTTATCTTGACAATGTCTTTTAGTCTCTTAATACGTGCTTCAATGGCATTTTCGGAAAGTTTTAAGATTTCATCTGGGTCGGTAATTTGTTTTGGCAACATTATCTCCTCTTGATTTCTTTATGTCCTTATTTGGTGGGCGGGATGAGATTTTCAGAAAGAGCAATAATCTCTCTTTTCCTTTGAACTCACGACTTCCAGATCCATACATCAAGTGTATGAATACTCCGCCGCGTGAGGGCGGCGTCATAGCCAGCTAGACCACCCGCCCAAAGAATTATTGAATCTTATCCGGTTAATTCACGTTTTTTCCATCTAAGGTCCTTTGAACGACATCGCCGACATTTCTTTGCGCCAATAGGGTTTCTTGCATAGCATTTTCTACAAATCATGTGGTAAAGTAAGTGCTTCCTTGCGATTTCTCTCAGTTCTGGATCAGCTACCGGCATTCATTTGTCTCCTTTTCAATAAATTTCAAGTTTATAATTTTTTATGACACAATGCTGTCAAGTTTAGACTTTCATAGCTTTATAATCCTTTCGTTGAAGAAGTAAAGTCAAAATTTGAACCACAAAGAAGTTGTATTATTCTTTAGGTTCTTTAAATTTAATGGATTCAGCGATTGAATCTATTTTCTCTTCCATAATTGCTAAATGGCGTACGATTTCGGTGATGTCCCTATCTGTGTTTACTCTTGAGAGATATAGTTCATATGAAGTGAAAAACAAAATTATAACACCTAAAATAAGAGCTGCATTTAAAGGCAACTCGGTCATAAATATAACACTTAAAAACTCAAACATAAGTGGTTCAAATGAAATGAGGATCATGGAAGCTAAAAGCAAAATCCATATAAAGATCCAAAACAGCATTCCTCCAAGTCCAATTCTCTTACGATAAAACTGCCGCAATGTATGTATCACTAAAATGATCGCTGTTATTGCTGCAATTATTTGAATACTACGAAAAACAACCATTTAGCAACACCTAAGTTTTATCATGTTCGTTGATGGTTTTCTTAAAAATCTTTTATTAAAAATTCGGTTTAAAATTTAGTTGGTATTTATGATCCCAAATCCCAATTCTAAATCTTCTCTTTCAATTGTTATTCCAGCGTTCAATGAAGAACAATCCCTTAGAGAAGTACTTGATGCGATTTCAGTCGATATTCAACATGAGGTCATAGTTGTAGATGATGGATCCACTGATAATACATTTTCAGTAGCAAAAGAGTATCCTTATGTTAGGTCTGTACATCATATCCTTAACCGAGGCTATGGCGCTGCTGTTATCACCGGTTTTAGAATTGCGAAAGGTGATATCATCGTTACTATTGATGCTGACGCACAAAATGATCCTAAAGAAATCCCTGAAATTATAAAACCAATTATATTGGGTGAAACTGATGTAGTTATAGGTTCTAGATATCTTAATGAATCTAATGATCTTAATATCTCTCTAATTAAACGAATTGGAGAAAAATTCATTACTTTTGTACTGAGAAAAAAGTATGGACATAAGATTACTAATTCTCAAAGTGGATTTAGAGCGTTACGGAAAAATGTGTTAAAAGAAATTTTACCATTAACAGAGGATCGTTTTGGCTTTAATACAGAGTTTTTAACTCGGGTTCTCGGTTCAGGGT
>NZ_JAHPYX010000171.1:0-17091 GCF_019058535.1 Candidatus Borrarchaeum sp. | reverse complement strand
GCATATCAGCAGGGCACACTTCAAGGCTATGAAGTCAAAGAATATCTGTTAGACAAGTGGGGACGTGCATGTGCTTATTGTGGTAAAACAAACATCCCCTTAGAAGTCGAGCATATCGTCCCGAAAAGCCGAGGTGGAACAGACCGAGTGTCGAATTTGACGTTATCATGTAGGAAATGTAACCTTAAAAAAGGAGATCAGACCGCCGAGGAGTTTGGCTATCCTACCATCCAGAAACAGGCAAAGCAGCCTCTTAAAGCACCGGCATGTCTGAATACTATTCGTTGGAGGATCGTGGAGCAGTTAGGGGCAGAGTATACTTACGGATACGTAACAAAATACCACCGCAATAAGTTAGGGCTGGAAAAGTCGCATGTTAATGACGCATTTGTCATTGCCGGCGGCAAAAACCAAGAACGATGCCTACCTTATGAGGTCATGCAAGTGAGGCGTAATAATCGTTCTATACAGACGAATCGAAAGGGATTTAAACCGTCAATTAGGAGACAGAGGTATCAGTTGCAACCCCACGATGTGGTAAGCTGTAATGGAAAACCATACAAAGTCAAAGGCGTATTCAATTATGGAAGATGGGTACGATTATGCGATTCACAGGGAGCAATCGTCAACGCCACGATCAAACACGTGGTGTTGTTGAAATACGGAAAAGGATTAGTATTTACGTTTGAAAATAACAACTAAAATACCGCAATTCAACTCCACCCTTGTGGATGGAGTCTTCTTGCGGAGGTGAAATAAATGGATGAAGAAAATTCTAATGAAAATGAAGATAAAATGAAATATGTTAAATATGTTGAATTTTCAGATCTTGATAACATGATTAGAGCAATGGTAAGTTCTAGAGCGCCGTTACTTTTGCATATAGACTTTAATGGAAGGCATATATATTTCCAATCCCAACCAGGATTCAAGGAGACAATTTTTTACTATGTTGAATTACCTGAAGCAATTAATGAAAACTTTGTTGTGTATGACTTAATGACTGGAAAGATTAGTTTTTCAGACCAGCTACAAATAGACCCAAACCGGAGATCAATTCCGATCGTCGAAATATCGAAACAAAACATTTTTCCTAAGGAGATCTTAGATTCAAAGTAGATAAGGGTTTTTGATAGACTTTATACAATGTAGAACTAATTAGTATTATTGCTGGAAGAATTATAGCGAATCCTAGCAGTGGCGAAATATTCCAGACAAAACTGTGTATTTGTCCTGCAAATAATAGACGTAAATTGTAGTCCAAATATTCTACATTTGTTGGATGGACATTTGTAAGAGCACCAAGTCCATTTACTGCAATACTAACAAAGGTCAACAAACTAAAGACAGTCCAAAATGCATATACACCATATTTTTTCACAATTGAGTTATTCTGTAAATACTCACCAAAGAAGATTTTTCTAGGGTCAGTCAAGATTCTCCCTATTGGGATACAGAGCAGTGGTAATACTGGATCTAAACGTCTCGATCCAAATACGTATCCACTTGAATAGGCAAGAGGGGCAAAAAAGAACAGAATGATTAAAAAACTAGAGAGGAAGAGAATACCTTCTTTTCTATCTTGCGAATCCCTTATCATTAAAATGAAACCTGGAATTGAAAATAATAAAACAGATGAATAGAAAAAGAGCCCACGACGAGGTGTCAATAAAAATCTGAGCAAACCAAGATGTAACGGACGTGAATAGCTCCAATCAAATGCATTTTTAGGATATATTGCATACGTATAAGTTGTTACAAAAGGACTTCCGAAGCATACATAATGATATGTTAATAGAACAAGCAACCAGAGGATAGCAGGCAGGATAAAAGAGAAAACAAGTCGTCGATTCTCTCTAAATAATATATAACCGATAAAGGGCAGGAAGAATACAACATTTGAATAGTCTAATAAGAGAAGATATCCCGCTAAAGTTCCTGAAAGTAAGTATCGAATCATCTGGTTTTTTACATCCTCATCTTTATTCCTTGAAATTAGAAAATAGACTGCTGAAAGTACAAAGAATGCAGAGAAGGAATTGGCATATAAGGTGACTGCGTGAGGAAAGGCAAAGGTAGCAAAACCATATATTGAACTTACCAACAAGCCTGTCTTTTCTGACATTCCTAAAGAGTTGACACATAGTAAATATAAGAGAGTAACAGTGGCAGATGTAAAGACACATGTTAATGAAATAAGAATGATTCCATCAAGAGGATATGGGATCCCTAGCACCTTGGTAATAAAAAGAACTGGAACACCCAAAAATGTGAGACCTGGGGGTTTGTTTGGGTAAAAATGCCCTGAGGGGGCAAGGACAAGATCCCACATATCATTTCTAAGAAATGTTGGTACAAAACGATCAATATACAAAACATTGTCTTCTACAATTGCTTTAATCTGTACATATCTTGTTCTTTCACTCGCAGAGTCCCAGTATAGACCGTTATTAAAGAAAACATAAACCAAAAATGTTCCAAGAAACAGTTTGAGAGAATTTAACTCCTTAAGGGAACGTATTCTAATACGCCATGTGCTTTGGTTATCCAACAGATCACCTATATATAATATCGTGTGCTAACAATCTCGGCTAAAACTGACTCATGTGAGTTAGAATGAAAAAATTTCTTTTTCATTCATCTTTAAGACTTGTTCAGCAATGTTATGCATATTAAACCGATCTACATCTTTAATTTGTTTCTTAATGTGCTCTAAAAATTCTGGGAGAACCTTAATTTCAAATTTGTTACCAGATTGTGTCTTAAAAACTCCAAAAATATCTCCATTTCTAGAGTATTTTATTTCAAGATTACCTTTTCCAATTGTACACCCTGTCGAAAATTGGATTCCATCAAGTAGACATCGATAGGGAGGCCTCTCCCTTGTTTGAATAAAGGCCTCTAGTTCGAAATATCCTTTAGAATTTAAGTATTCGAGGGCTAAGAGACCCATGCGGATACCTATAGCTAAGAAAACACCTGGATGACCATGAAATCGAACAGAGTGATCATATATTGTCTTCAGTTCTGTATCCATTTTTTACCACACATATAAGTCTGAAAAGATTGAATCTTGCGGATTATTTTTCGAGAAAATTTATTTATTTATTGTTTGATTTTTTAATTGTACAAGTAGAAGTACTCAAAGATATTAAAAACAATTATGTCGCGCAGTGGGTCACCTAGAACGGGGGTCTTTTTTGATCGATGAACTTATCATAATGAATCAACAAGGCACAATTTTATTTTACACTAATTACACGGATGAGAAATGTGATAATAACTTTATATCGAACCTCATTCTAGCAATACAACAATTCGCCGAAATAGTTCTTAGTAGTAATTTGGAAGCAATCAGACTTAAGGATAGTAAATATATTTTTTTAAAAGATGATGATTTGTCAGTTGCCATTAGAACAAATGAACAGCAAGTCACCGAAAAAATGCAAGAACTTATCTATTTAATAAGAAATCGATTTTTGGAAAAATTTGGATTGCTTAAAAACTTCTCTGGCGACGTTTCGATTTTTAATACATTTGAAAATGAATTGTTAGAGATATTACCAAATGAGAAGCCAAAAATAACAAGCCAAGAGCTTCTTACAGAACTTTTTGGAATCAAAATAAACAGCAAAAAGATACTAAATGAACTATAAATTATAAGGAGATGATTAGAATACAGGAAATTTCTACGGTATTATTGGGTACAATATTTTCAGTATTAGGACTGATTTTGTTCCTTTATTGTTTACTAGTTGTTAGAAAAATACTGCAGCTCTTTCCACAGGCAAAAATGCGTAAAGATTGGATGATAATAGGAATTTTGATCGGATTTTTCGCGATTGGGTATGCAGTCAATATTTGGGCACTTCTCACAGAAAATCTTCTCGTTCAAAGCTTCATGCAATCATTCGTGTACTTGTTTGGTGCCATATTTGTGGTAGTTGTCATCCAGCTGAGTTATAGAACATATAAACTCATTCTAAAATCTGCTAAAGAATGATGGCAATAGTTTGAAGACCTAGTAGATTCAAAAAATGAATCTACTAGCATTTTCTTATTCAATACGCAAGAACACATTTTTTTCAAAGGATAGAACATGGATACATGCCAATATGTCCATAACATCATGTTTATATCTAAGTTGAAACATTAAATTGATGCTCAATTTTGATGATCGCATTATTTACGAAAGGAGTGGTAATCACATGCAAAAGATTGAATTTGATAGTGAACCATTATTACAGGAATTTCAATTCGCACTCTTATGTTCCCTTAAAGATCCCAAAAGAGAATTAAATAAAGCATGCAGCGTTATTGGTGAACGTTTTGGAGATATTGATATAAAATTTTCATCCTTAGATGAGTTCGCAAATTATTTTCAAAACTTCCTAAAAGATTATCTCAATATAGCAGATGGCGTTTCTGTGAAGTATGAAAATCATGTATTAACAATTGATATAGAAGGATGTAAATTCTGTCCAGCGAACACTAAATTTAAAATTGAAAAGAAGCAGGGTGCAGTATGTCCCCTAGGAGGGCTACTTCGAGGTGCTCTCAAAAATGTTGATGGGAAAATAAAGTTATTTCGCTGGAAAGCCACAGAAAAGCCTCCAGAAACTGTTGGAGTATGTACTACGACTTACGAAGTTGAAATCGAATAAAAATCAAATCAAGAAAGACTTTCTTTCTTCATACACTTCTTCTTTTACTATATTTTTTACTACAATTTATCGTTTCAAAGCTGTAAACGATCCAAAACACTTAGAAATTTATTTTTGGCAGGAGCTCATTTTTTTTAAAAAAATTAGGGGTTTGAGCCCCTTACGAAAGATAGTCTATAAACCGTATTGCTCTTTTATAAGATGCGCGATTCCCATCTGTTCCAAGCGTGCCATCGGGACGAGAGCAGTGATGTGAACGACACCTGGAAGTCTACCTATTTCAATACCGCCTGTAATTGTGACACGGTTCTTCACTTCATTTATGTCCATAGAGCATAACTGTGCCATTCGTTCGAGACCATTCATTGTTGCAGCATTGAGATCACCACCAGTGCCCACTACTTGAAAGGGGGCAACTTCGGTCTGAAGTTCGAGGTTGTACTTCTTAGCTACCGATCGTGCAATCTCCAGTTCATTACTAGAAGGCAATTTTGCCAATGGTGGTAAATCCTCCATCTTAGGTATCACGAGTGGTCCGTCATTCTTCAGTTTCTTAATGACTTCAACTTCCGCAGTAACTTCAGCAGAAACATCTGTAGTGTGCCCAGAGATTTCTCCGTCTCCTTGCATTGCATGTACATCGCCTACGACTATGCCAGCTCTATCTACTTTGACTGGTGCGATAACAATTGCTCCCTCGCCTACAGTATCGATGTCCATATGTGAATCACTGCGTAGCGCTAGATCTGCTTCAGTGATTGAATGGTCATGAGGTGCCCCTACAAGAAACACGCCGAAGTCGCCGGCGTTATGCGAGCTGGGCATTTCAACTCCGGGTAATGTGCCAAAGTTTCCAATCATCGGCGAGACCCGTGATATAATGCCAGCTGGTGTGTCAGCTAAGGCTAAAAGCAATATCGAATGACATGTAAAACCTGCGGGAACTCCCGAATATTCTTTTGCGTTTCTGGCAATATTTTCAGCTACATTTTTGGGAACTGTAACACCGACTTTGCGTTTATCGTCGAACACCATTGTATATCCGTTTGTTACGTCAAATGCAGATACAGGCGTATCACAATCGGCACATCGAATTGCATCCTTACCAATTCCCTTCACAACGGTGTTAGGGTTTACTTTTCCACATCCCGGACATTTCTTAGCTACAAAGGGATCGCCAACATAACTCCCTTCTCGAGCAGTTTCTGTACCTGAAGCAGCAGCCTTCGAAGTAATGTCGATCTTTTTGATTTTGAGAACTAAACCATCTCCAACGGCAGCGCCCTCAACAGCTACGGGTCTTGTGATAGTATGACCACTTCTGATTTCTGGCGTGATCATGGGTCCATAACAGGCTGGTTCAGTACCTGTTGTTAAAACGCCTCCATCCCTCACGGGGCCAAGCATATCAGTTTTAGGTCCGATCAAGTCTACAAATTCACTAACATAAACGGTATCTGATGCGACCATTTAGTTTCCTCCTACATTTTTCTTTTTAAATCACCTAAAAAACGAGGTGTGAAGTATTACTATGGCATATCAGATATATAACACCAACATCTGTTGCATGTGGTTATTTTTAATAGTAGTGAACTACCACCCTACAAGTAAGCTGGTTTCCTGAATCATCCATTCCCCAGCGGGACATGTCAAACAGTCTCTACGGGCAGTCCCTGCCCTGAACGTGATATGAATGTAAGAACTGGCGAGTGTTATCTCAGCTCAATTCTACTTAGAATCTCTGCAAAACCGTATTTAAAGATTAGGGAGTATCGTGAAAGCGAAACAAGTAAAACATGCAATTCATCCCCCCAACACGTTGAGGGGGTCTTCTTGCGGAGACATAATAAACCCTAATAAATTTGAAATTCTTTACGTGGTACAAAAGGAAGTTTTTACAGAAACCGAAATATTTTTTAATTCATTATGTTTTTCGATAATAGATAGATTCTGAAAAATTACTCCTACGAATAGTAATTGTTGTAACGCAAATTTTAAATTGCGTTCAGAAATTGCCTACTAGAAATGAGAGGTTGATTCATAGAAATCAAATGCAACATCTCTCAAATACTTATAATTGAAGTCAATATAATGACAAAAGAGGTATACAAATGGCGAAATTTCCTGAAGTTTTAGACGTTACATATGCTAATAGTTTACCAGTTTCGAAGATACCGACAGAAATTGTGGAAAGAAAAGGTGCAGGGCATCCAGATGTACTTTGTGATAAAGCGTCAGAAGAATTGAGTATTAAGCTCTCTGAATGGTATCTGGATACTTTTGGAGCAATTATGCATCACAATGTTGATAAATGCGTCCTTAGCGGGGGTCAGTCGAACGCAAGATTCGGCGGAGGCGAAGTAATAGAACCAATGTATCTTTTACTTGTCGGAAGGGCTGTTGGAATTGTCGGAGGAGACAGAGCATCGCAGGTGCCTATTGGGAAACTTGCTGTACGACATACAAAGCGATGGCTCGCTGATACGCTTCCGCATTTAGATGTTGATGGCGATATCATTATTGATTACAAGATCCGCAGTGGTTCGACGGATTTAGTTGGGAACTTTGAAGAAGGCGTGGACGTCCCACGTTCGAATGATACTTCTATTGGAGTTGGTTATGCTCCTTTTACTGATTTAGAGCGCTTAACATACGAGTCTGAAATGCTTCTTAACTCACGAAAAGTTAAGTATCGATTCCCTGAAATTGGCGAGGATATCAAGGTCATGGGAGTTCGTAGAAACGATAAAATACAACTTACCGTTGCAAATGCTATCATCTCAAGTGTATGTCCTGATGCAGATCACTATATGAGCGTAAAGGATGATATTAAGGAACTCGTCTTGAGACAATCTGCTGATATTACTGACAAGGAAGTTATTGTAAAAGTGAATACCGCTGATGATCCCAGCGCAGGAATCTACTATCTGACGTGCACAGGTACGAGTGCTGAACATGGAGATGACGGTCAAGTTGGCAGGGGTAATCGCTCAAATGGTTTGATTACTCCAAAACGTCCTATGACACTAGAAGCTGCTGCTGGTAAGAACCCTATAAGTCATGTTGGCAAAACGTATAATGTAGCAGCACGCAGAATTTGTAATAAAATAGTGGATGAACTTACAGAAGTCACAGACGCTTCGTGTTGCATCGTTTCAGAAATCGGGTGCCCCATCACAGAGCCTCAGGTTCTTGAAGTAGAACTACATGCAGGGAATTCAAGTCCCGAAATCAATTCCACAGTTGCCTCAATTGCTGAAGAAGTTATGAATGAATTGCCAACAATCTGGCGTGGATTCCTTAATCGTCAATATGAACTTTATTGAAGACCGAAATTAAATTTCTTAGCGAGAGCATTTTTCCCTCTATTTTTTCTTATTTCTTTTAAAATTTCACTATGGTACTTGTCATAGCCTCATTTGAGTTTTTAAGGTAGTCAAAACTCTTTAAGCCGTCTTTTCTATAGGTGCAAAAGTTTTTTATTAAAGATATACAGTTTTTTATTAAAGATATACAGCGTAATGAATGATATAGAAATTGAAACTAGACTTAATTGCGTAAAACTAAGTTTAAATTTTTAAACTTGGATTGTCTAACTGTATCGTTGAGGTTCTATTTATGAGCACGCGTTATACATTCAAGTGTATTGTAGCAGGCGATGGGGGTACAGGAAAAACAACATTGATTAACAGATATATTACCAAAACATTCTCAGTTGATACAAAGGTCACAATTGGTGCTGGTTTCTATACAAAGACTCTAGAGATAAATGATTCAATTTTGAAACTTCAAATATGGGACTTCGGAGGCGAAAAACGGTTTCGGTTCATCCTACCCACATACTGCAAAGGCGCACATGGAGTAATTATGGCTTTTGATCTTACGCGGCTTCCAACATTAATAGGTCTCGACGAATGGATAGATATCATTAAGAAAAATGCAGCAACAAATCCAAAGATCA
Organism: Candidatus Borrarchaeum sp.; assembly: GCF_019058535.1. Taxonomy (NCBI): domain Archaea; kingdom Promethearchaeati; phylum Candidatus Borrarchaeota; class Candidatus Borrarchaeia; order Candidatus Borrarchaeales; family Candidatus Borrarchaeaceae; genus Candidatus Borrarchaeum; species Candidatus Borrarchaeum sp. Next base: position 8,466 of record NZ_JAHPYX010000171.1, on the reverse strand, counting down.
TTCTTATCGGAACAAAGAGTGACTTAGGACAAATAGTAGATGAGGAAATAATCAACGATTTCCTCGCAAGAAATAAAGACGTTTCTTCATTCTATAAAACAAGTTCAAAGACTGGAGAAAACATTGAGGTTGTTTTCGAACAAATGGGACAACTATTGCTTGACAGAGTTTAAGGTAATAAAAATGCCTGAAAACGAAAAAAAGGTCGTTGTCTTTTGCAAGATATGTGATTGCTTTGTTTCCATTATATTTTCAAAAAAAGAATTTCTCGAAAAGGCAAAGTTTGATGGTGGACTTGTTTCAGGCACATTTTTGCATAAATCAAAGAATAAAGAAGATCCCGCGCATGCTCTCTTAGTTTATTTCGATAAGAATTTCAATCATCGTGGTACAGTATGCTCAAAAGTAATTAAGACAAAAAGTACAAAACGTACAAAGGGAGAGGAAATGAAGAGGTAGTCTTCACCGCCCTAAGGTTCCCTATGTTTTCAAAACTTGTTTACTGCAAGCTGAGTTATTTATGTCTTTTTCTATGTGTTGATGAGAAGGTTTTTAATTTTTTAAGTTTATTGAAGCCGCATAAAAGAAATATATTTTACAATCGATAAGGGATTGCTTTTGAAAATACTTTTAATCAACCCACCTGTTTTTCACGCAAAAGAAGTACGTATCAAATCACGTCTTTTTACCACTGAGAAATATATGAATGTGTTTGGAGAGCCGATAGGTCTTATGTATCTTGCAAGTTATTTGCAAGCAAATGGGCATGAAGTACAAATTGTTGATGTATCTAATGATAAAATTTGGAACAATTTACCTGATATAATCCGTAAATCAGGTGAAGATTTAATTGGAATTTCCAGTATGACGACTGGCATTATCGAAGCACTAGAAACTGCTCAAATATGTAAAGAAGAGCTTAATGTACCAGTTGTTTTTGGTGGGGCTCATGCCTCTGGGACTCCTGAAACTCTTACTAAACACCCAGCTGTTGATATATCCGTTATAGGAGAAGGAGAACAAACATTTGTAGAGTTACTATCCACAATTGAACAAGGGACTTCACTAAAAGAAGTCGATGGAATTTGTTTTAAACACAATGGATCTATTGTACGAACCGCCCCAAGGCAGTTGATTGGTGATTTAGACAGTATCCCTTGGCCAGCTCGTGATCTTGTTGATATGAAAAACTATTACATGGACATCTCGTCACATCGAGGCATCTGGCCTGCTTATACAGTGTTTGCATCACGCGGCTGTCCTTTTAATTGCTCCTTTTGTACCTCTAATATCTGGGGTAGACGTTGGAGAAAGCGCGACCCAAAAAAGGTAGTAGATGAAATAGAAGCAGTATATGAACAATTTCGTAGACCTGGCATCAAATTTGGAGATTTTGTTTTTAATGTTGATAAGAATTGGGTAAAGCAAATCTGCAATGAGATATTGAGTAGAGGACTTGATATTAAATGGAGCGCTAAAACAAGCATACATGGGGTTACACCTGAACTTCTTGATTTGATGAACCGTTCAGGATGCGTTTTACTGAAATATGGTGGAGAAAGTGCAGATCAAGAGATTTTATCACTTCTAAATAAAAAACAAACTAACGATGAAGTCGAAAACGCAATAAAATGGACAAGAGAGGCGGATATTTCACCTCACTTATATTTTCTTGTAGGTGTTCCACAAGAAACAGAAGAATCAAAAAAACGAACATTTGAATTTGCGAAACGACTTTTTCACAAATATGATGCAAAAATTAAGTTCAGCACTTTGTATGTGTTTCCAGGAACAGAAATTGAAGAAATGGCTGGATTAAAGGGGTATGATTATTATACTCCTTTACCCGAAATTGAATCTACTTCACGTGCTCCTTTATACAGTGTTGTTACAGGAATGTACTCTGAAAACGAAATTAATCGAATACGTGAACGTTACGAGAAATATTTCGCAATTCGTTCGGCATGGAGATACGTACGTAGAAATCCTTTTAGTTTACGTAGCTGGAAGTATATATTCCGCAATCTTTAAAAAAAGGTATTCTTTCTTGATCTATATCTCGTATTCTACAAAGGTCTAAAACACTAGGCAAACTTTTGTTTTATCAGCCTACGGAACTTTATCATTATTTTGGCGAAATATCATGGAATCTTCAGCTGGTTTCAAAGAAAGCGTATACACGGTCAGCACATGCACTCTTGCTATTTCATCATTTGTAGTAAATCTTGGCTTTGGATTAACGTTGCCCTATTTCCCATTATTTGCTATTGAGTTGGGCGCGAAAGTCTGGCACGTAGGTTTTCTTGTTACCTCTTTCATTGTGGGGCGTGTTCTATTTAATGACAGGGCCGGAAGGTTTTCAGATAAATACGGGAGGAAACTTATCATCAACCTCGGTGCCCTTGGGTATGCATTAATTTCGATCGTCATGTTCTTCATCACACACTGGTTACACATGCTGGTACTGAATTTCTTCTGGGGAATGGCTTCCGCTTTTGTTTGGTCGCCGAGTGAGGCGTGTTTGGTAGATCAGGTCTCACCTAAGAAAAGAGGAGAAGCACTTAGCATGTTTTTCACACTTACTAACTTCGGATGGGTTGGCGGACCGGCAATAGGGGGTTTAGCGCAACATTATGCTTTCACTACCCTCAATATGTCGATCGCAGACTCGTTTCGCTTCCCATTCTATATAGTCTTTGTACTTTCTTTACTTTCACTTGTCATTGTGCGTCTTTGTGTCCAAGAAACGCGTGGAAAAGGAACTGCATGCGAAATTTCTGGCCCATCCTTGAAGATTGACAATCCCGGTGAAGGAAACTCAAAATTACCTAAATATTTGAAAAGAAACCTCTACGTATTTTTCTTCGCTGCATTTGCAAATGGGTTCAGCTGGGCATTCCTTGAGCCTTTATTGCCCATTTACTTGACCGATAAAATTGGAGCTATTCCTCTTGAGATCGGTATAATCTTTACTACAGCAGGTTTGTGTGGTATATTTGTGAATTATCCCTCTGGACGAATGAGTGACAAATTTGGTAGAAAACCACTTATCAGCGTTGGGATGGTCTGCTCGCGAACAGCGACTTTATTAATACCAGCGTTCTCTCAAACAGCTGCAAATGTAATCGGTGTAATGGGCGTCAGATCTGTCGGTTTTAATGTAAGTCAGCCAGCTCTACGCGCTCTACAAGCAGATCAAGTTCCACATGCTCGACGAGGACAATTATTTGGACGAATTGAAATGTTCTTTGATGTCGGAATGATTATAGGTTCTCTTATCTCCCCCCCTCTCTATTCTGCATTTGGATCTGTCCCGTTGTTTACTTTATTTGGACATGTCATTCTTGGAGAAATTATACCCTTTGCGATTCCAGCTATTATGGGGATAACGGCATTGGTATGCATTTTGGTGTTTATCCTTACAAAAAAAGAAAGTGAGGAATGTTAGGTTATTATTCTTCATTTTTCATTGCTAAGACGCTGATTTTTCTAAAAAACTCTATTAATAATAGAAAAAATCTGTTAAGTTTCCTTCGTTTTTATCCCTCGATTAATAACAACCTCAGCAATATCTGCAGAATAATCGACGATTCTTTCTAAACTTGCAGCGATCGCTGCAAGATTTACCGCCAACTTAGTAGTAGAAGAAGATATTATGGGCTCAATCTTTTCATTGATCATATGCCGAATTTCTTCTTTCTTAAGAATCTGCCCATTCGCTTCTTTTAAGTCTCGAGAAAACAATGATTTAAATGCAGTTGAGTAGATCTCTAGCGTTTCTTGACCTAGTTCATACAGCTGTTCCGTAGGACATTCCAATTCTTCTTGAAGTATTGTATCCCAATTTCTCGCAATCATCACTAAGTGATCACTAATCCGCTCTATAGAGCGAGTTACAGCATAAAAGTCAATAATTTCTTGTTCTCGGATTCCGATCTGCTTAAGTACCATAGGGTTCCTTAAACCACCCTTCAATTGTTTGATCGCAAGAAAGTATAATCTGTCTACAACCTCTTCTTGATTCGTAACTTCCTCCAGAGGTGATTTATTATCAATCATTGATGTCATAATAGTCTTATGCATAGAAGAGGTGAGCAAGAATAAGCGTCGAATCACTTTCCCTATTGAAAGTTCTTCGAATGACGTTAAATCTTGAAGAACAATTTTGTTCTCGTATTCTTCAATAATTTCAACACCTAAAAGGCGATGTACGCGTTTAAGTGTCCTTTTTCTATATTCTGGTGAGATAGGATCTTTAGAATTAATTCGAATTATTTTTGGTCCATTTAAATATTTGGCAATGAGTACACGTTCGTATAGATCAATATCCTTGAAATTATCAACATTTATAGACTCTTCAAGAAAAAAGTTGTTGCTTGATGTATTAGGTGACAATAAGAGCGAACCATCATGCTTGTCTAAAATTGAAACCTCATCCCCTGCTTTTAATCCAATTTTTTTCGCCCAATTTTTTGGAAGTGAGACGATATATGTTGAAGTTCCTGTCAGCTGAACTTTCCTTCGTTCCAATAATCACACCCCAGAATTTAATCTTGATATTGACTAAATAGATTAAATAGATGCTTTAGATTACGAGAATCTCATACAAATATATAGATTATGGAGAAGGTATATATATTGCACTATAGGTCTATACTTTCTATATACTTTTAAAGAAGATCTTGCCACAATGTAGCTTACAAATTAATGAAAAATCTCTGGTATAGATAGAGGCTGAATTTTACAAAAAGTGCCCAATTGAGACTGTTTGCCTATTTCAAATTGATAACTGATAATTTCAAGTTTATGTCGCTTCTATATATTCTATATAGGGGTAAAAAAACTAACAAGGGAAATTTGAAATAGTTTAGTCTGTGATGTGGGGGCAAAACATCAAAAAAATCATACAGAGAGTGAATACTTGAAGCTTAACAAAAAGATAATCGGAGGAGTTGCGATCATCGTTATTTTGATGATCAGTCTCGGCGTTGTCTTTGGCACAGGATACGACAAACCACACCGCACAATTAATATCACGGGCTCAACAACAGTTCTTCCAATCTCACAACGATGCGCAGAAGAATGGACTACGACGAAGAATCCAGATCGAAACTATCCTTATTATGACGAGATTAACGTTGCTGGAGGCGGCTCTGGTGTGGGCAAAAAGGACCTAATTGATGGAAACAATGATATCGCTGATTCTTCTTCACCTATGAAACCTGAAGAGTATGCAGATGCATACGCAAATGGCGTTAACCCTGTAGAACATGTTATTGCCCTTGACGGTCTCTCAATAGCGGTACATCCGACAAATGGACTCACTGATATTAGCATGGCTGAAATAAAAGCTATCTATGACGGAACAATTACCGACTGGAGCGAACTTGGACAACCCGCTGGCACTATCGTGGTATATAATCGTGAGAGTTCGTCTGGATCCTTCGAAACATTCGAAAAGAAAGTAATGGATGAAGAACCCATTCGTGCTGACGCCATTGAAAAGACTTCGAACGGCGCTATGAAGCAAGCAGTATCTGGCGATCCACTTGGTATCGCTTATATTGGTATTGGCTACGTAGATGGAACAGTAAAGGCATTAACAGTTGACGGTATCGTCGCCTCAGAAGACACTGTTCGCGCTGGAAAATATCCTATTGCGCGTGAATTATACATGTACACAGACGGCACCTTAGCGGAACAAGAAAACACCTTAGTAACAGACTTTATTAATTTCGTCTTATCCACGCAAGGGCAAGAACTTGTAGTAGAGGTCGGATTTATCTCTGTTCATGCACTCTAGCAACTGAACCACGACAACTCCGAATAAATAGAACTCTATCAATCCCCTTCTTTTTTTGTTTTTTTGTTTAATTTGGCAATAACGGATTTTTATCTCATTTTCATTACGCTAGTCTTCTAACATGAGTGCTCCTAATAATAAACTATATAGTCTATATAGTTATATAGAGCCGTGTATAGGGCAATATAGTGAAATATATAGGGATATAGAGCGCTATAGTTTATGGACATCGGATCCAGCGCCTTCATAGAAAACTTTATAACCTAAGACCTATCTAGAGCAACTTAGAAGGTAACAGATTTAATATGGAATCAGATGATGATGTCCGATAGTGCAAGTTATAAATCAAAATCTAAAAATTTATTCTCAAAAATCATTGATCCACAGTATCTTTGGAAAACAATCAAAACTTTTGGAATAAAGGAATTTCTCCTGATTTGTGCATCAATTTCTGTCTTTGCAGTCCTTTTTGTCTTTGTTTTTCTTTTCATAGAGGGTATTCAAGTATTCTTTGAAGTTAGCCCAATTGAATTTTTCTTTGGAACGACTTGGCGGCCAGCAGCTATCCCCAAATACAGAGCGTGGGGTATCGCTCCAATGATTATCGGCTCTCTAATGGTCTCTTTCGGTGCATTAGCCGTAGCCATTGTTTTCGGTATAATGGCGGCAATCTATATAGCTGAAGTTGCCCCTCCACAAATAAGAGATTTCGTAAAGCCGATAATAGAAATCCTTGCAGGAATTCCATCAGTTGTGTACGGATTTTTTGGTCTCGTAATTTTAGTTCCTTGGATTAGGGAAACATTCAATGTTGTTGTTGGTGAAACTGCATTCACTGGTTCGCTCATTTTATCGGTGATGATACTACCAACGATTGTAAGTGTTTCTGAAGATGCAATCTCAGCAGTTCCAAGACACCTTAAAGAGGGTTCTCTTGCATTAGGCGCAAATGAATTTCAAACACTTAAAGCGGTTGTTCTTCCTGCAGCATTATCTGGGATTCTAGCAGCGATAGTTTTAGCTTTTGGAAGAGCGATTGGCGAAACAATGGCTGTCTTAATGGTTACAGGTGGTTCTCCAATAATTCCATCTCCATTTTGGAATTACTTAAGCCCAGTGAGAGTAATGACGGCATCTATTGCGGCAGAAATGGGAGAAGCAGTCCAAGGTGGCACACATTATCATGCACTTTTTGCTATTGGAATTGTTTTATTTGCCATCACATTTGTTCTTAATAATGTTGCCCGGAGAGTTGTTCGAAAACGAATAAAGATGCTTAAAAGACTTTAGGAGGCTTAAACACAACAATGCCACCACTTTCAGCAAACAAATACGTACAAAAAATATTTTTCACCCTCACTGGAATCGCAGTCGTAATTATTATGGGTGTATTATTCTTCCTACTGGGTTTAATATTCATTAGAGGTGCACCAGTTATCAATTTGGAATTTCTAACACAAGCGCCTAGAAAAGGCATGACTGAAGGCGGTATCATGCCCGCTATTATTGGTACGCTGTTATTAGTAGCATTCGCAGTAGCATTCGCATTACCTGTAGGGCTATTTGGTGCTATCTATTTAGTAGAATATGCAAAGGAAGGACGAATTACAAGAATAATAAATGAAGCCATTGAAAACCTAAATGCAGTTCCATCCATTGTTTTCGGTCTTTTTGGATTAGCATTCTTTGTAACTTTCTTAGGATTTGGAAGGAGCATTCTTTCTGCTTCATTGACGCTTGCAATGATGATTTTACCCACAGTTATGGTGACTTCAGTAGAAGCTCTGAAGGCTATCCCTCAGAGTTTCAGGGAAGGAAGTTTGGCGCTGGGTGCGTCTAAATGGCGTACAATTCAAGATGTCGTCCTTCCAGAGGCATTTGCAGGGGTCTTAACAGGAGTGATACTTGCTATCGGACGTGTCGCCGGAGAAACTGCACCTATCCTGTTTACCGGCGTCGTATATTACAAATACGCTTTACCCTCATCACCGTTCGATCAAACTATGGCTTTAACATATCATTTATTTGTATTGGCAACTGAAAGCCCCGATATCGCAAAAACACGGCCAATACAATATGGAACTGCCTTAGTTTTAGTGGGGCTTGTTTTACTAGTAGATGCAACTGCCATCTATATTCGACGAAATATATTGAGTAAAAGAAGGTGGTAAGAAATGGACGCTGTAGATTTCGAAACTAAAAGTGATGTCCTTGATTTAGTTCAATTACCTGAGAGTAGTATAGACGAAGAAGAAATTGTACTAGAAACGAAGAATCTATCATTATGGTATGGGGATCTCAAGGTTTTACATAATATCTCACTCAAGGTTGTAAAAAATGCTGTGACTGCACTTATTGGACCCTCAGGGTCTGGAAAGTCCACTTTAATTCGCTGTTTCAATCGTATGAACGATCTAATTAATGGTGTACACATTGAGGGAACAGTTCTACTAGATGGTAATGATATTACTGAGCCAGATGTAGATGTTATACAGTTAAGACGACAAGTTGGAATGATGTTTCAAAAGCCGAATCCGTTTCCAAAGTCGATCTATGATAACATCACCTATGGTCCAAAAGTTCATGGATTTAATGGAACTTTATACGATGAAATAGTGGAAAAAAATCTCAGACGCGCAGCGTTATGGGATGAAGTGCATGAG
>NZ_JAHPYX010000170.1:0-5828 GCF_019058535.1 Candidatus Borrarchaeum sp. | reverse complement strand
TCGCTGAACCGCTTCCCATCACCTGCACTGAAAGCATTAGAACGCCTCGTGAAATATTTTAGATTAACTATAAGCTATTTGCCTGATTATTCCAAGATTTCATAGGGACTTCTTGTTGGCCAATCAGGTACCAACCGTTCCTTTCATTATAGACATCTCTTAACAACTCTTTGCAGTTATTAACACTGTCTATCCACCCAACGTCTGAACAAGACGGTGAATGGAGTCCCCGCTAGGACGGTTGAGCGGGATACCCGTCGCCATATAGGGGACAGGCTTTGCCTGTTTTAAACTAAAGCGCTTCTTACGCTTTTCTTGATACACTCGATAGATGTTCACCGCCGCGATGTAATCGCGGTCGGCTAAATATGAACACGCCCCACAGTAAAAGAATCGGCCGCGTTTTAACACCTGGTGGGCACGGGGGTCACTGATCTTCGCCCCTTTGGCACCACAGCGCGGACAAAAACTCGATGTCCAGCGCGGGTTTACCCGCACCAGCTTGATACCGTAACGCTGTGCCTTGTACTTGAGAATTTCGTAAAAGGCCCCCCGTAGCCAATTGGAGAGTTTACGTGAGATTTTACGCAGGTGTTTCGGCGGCTGGTAGTTGCGCAAGTCCTCCAGCACGATGGTCTTGCACCCCCATGTAAGGGCAGTCTCCAGCAGCTGGTTGCTCGCTAAATGCAGTATCTCCTCGCGATAGCGGTTCAGTTTACGGTACAGCCGCTCCAGTTCCTCCCTACGTTTACCCTGCCCGTACCAGTTGACTGGATAGCGATCTAACTTGCGTTGCAGCCGGGAGATATGGTGGTAGAGAGCGTCTATTTTTTGCAACACGGTGGTAGAGGGCGACCAGAAAATGGGAGGGCTCAACTGCGACCCAGCTTCACAGATTACCGAGGTCGTCAGGTTGATCACCCCCAGATCGGTGGCCAGCACACGGTTCGCCCGTAACGGCGGATAGTGTGTCTGAGGCTGCGTCTGGTGTTGGGGGTTTGGGTCAAAAGACCATGCACATTCCAGAAAGGGGAGTGTCAAGCCGCCTTTCAGTGTGATATAGCGTAAGTTAGGGGGACACAATTTACTAGAGGGTGAGATCACCCGTGCTTGAAGTTTGGCCGGTATCGACAGGGTAAACTCCTGCCACCCCCAGTGGGAGCGTTTCGTAGGCTGTGGGCGGCAGGGGGGTTTCAGTCTGATGGCGATGATGCTTGGATCGGCTTGGTGCGGCTGCCAGTCGTACTGAAGGGCTTGCCCCTCATCGGGGCTGTAGGGCAGGCTAAACGAGTGAAGTCGTGGTTTCACGACTGCGGAGTAAGGAAACCGCAACAACAGGCTTAAATCCAAGCCGAGTTGATAATAATAACGCCTAAACATGCGTAAGGTCTGACGGATCAGCGCCCAGCGATAAAATATGCCTTCAAAATTCGCTAAGGTGAGGGCTACGGTGCGCACTAAATTATCCAGTTTGCCCTCTACACCCGTGAGTTGAACGATCCGTAACACATCATAATAACACTGTTTGCGGATGGCTTGCGAGCGAAGGATGCGTCCCACCTGTTCGGCGATACACCGCCTGATGCGAGAGGGCAGGTACACCGCCGTTCCCTGGCTAGTGGTTAAGTTGACGCGCCGTTCGTTGATGACTTTGTAGGTCTTTTTTGTGCGGGCGGAGTCCAGCGTATCGATCCAATGATCGGACCATAATTCGGCTAAGAGTTTTTGAGCAGCGTGCATCACAATATCTTGGAGCATATCCAGTTCGAGGCGTAAGGTGGCGTCTTGTGGGAGTTTGAGTGGATACGTGTGCGTCAGCGAGGTCATAGGTGTGAAGTTCTCCTGCAGTTAAGGTGATATGGTCGTTCAGGGAGTTACCGGCACTTGAGTATAGAGAAACTAGTTATAAAAAGACAACCTTTTTTTAAGTAGTAACAAGGAGGTAGTCATTTGACGCCTCAAGCCGTGAAATAAATGTCTATAAAACGATACATGTGTTAATAGATGTGTCAACTTTTACCAACCCCACAAACATTATGCCTCCAACAACTAAGAGCCACAACAACTCGTTGCTCGTATTATATACTCTGTGATCCGTGTTTTCTTTATTATATATCGCATCTCCAGCCTCAAATTCATAATTGACTCCTTCGGATTCTATTGTTCCCCTTCCTTGAAGAACATAATATACTTCTTCACAATTATGTCTATGTAACGGAGAATGAGAATTCGGTTCAATTTCAACAATGCCCATAATGAGTGTTTTAGTTTCTACACCAGTTTCAGGGTATAGTACTTTAAGATCCTTTACTCCTGGACGCGACTCCATTGGAGCACCTGGGATATATTCAGATTTCTTCACAACAACCTTACTAGAAGGCATGTCAACTCACCAAGTTTTCCTAATATAGACCTATCAAATTTATAATTATCGCGAGAGCAATCTGTGAACTATAAATCTCTAGAAATTATCTATCAAACGATCTCCTTATGTGACGAAAGTAACTTTAATATATTTGCTCGTACTTAAAGAGATCCTACTAAATAATTGTTTCAGAAGTTACTTATATCAAATAAAATGGGGAGTTGATTGATTTGACGTTACATCACATATTTTTGGTTGAGAAGACAGGTCTTCCAGTTTATTCCATGTGTATTGATCACCCTTCTGAAGAATGTGCGCTCGGAATGATAGATGACTCACTAGCAGCGGGATTCATAGCAGCAATAAAATCTTTCGGCGATGAAATAGGGTTTAAAGATATACAACGAATTGACTCTAATAACTTCAGACTTCTTTTCGATTTTTCAGATGACGCTATACTAGTATTTGAGACTTCACCAAAAGATTCCGTTAGAAGATACAAAAAAATGATGAACAAGAGCACGACTTTTTTGAATGACGCCTATTATGAAGGCTTCACAAGACTTGAGAGCCAAAAAATCAAATTTATAGGACGATTTAGCGGTTTCTTGGACAATTTTAAACAAATAAGAGATAAGGGATCTGATTATACTCTATCACGTGCAGAATTATTTAAGAAATTCTTGGCAAAAATTAAAGAGAAATTAGGTCTCTAGCACACTAATTTTTTGTACGGATTATGTGTGTCTTGGATTTTAACAGATCAATGGATTTCAGACAGACATCTTAGAAGATCCTTCTTTACATTTCTAGCTTGTTGTATTCTTGTCTTTGAATACTTTCGATGACCTCTCTCTCTTTACATTGTGAAGATGAGAAAACCTAAAAATCACAACTACAATAACACGTTGAATTCACTACTTGAAAACAAGGTGTTCTAAAGTTTGCCAAAGAATGAAATTGTAGTAGTCGGAGCCCGGATGCACAATCTCAAGGATATCACAGTTAGGATACCCAGAGATAAATTTGTGGTTATTACGGGTATTAGTGGATCTGGCAAATCTTCTCTAGCTTTTGATACGATCTATGCCGAAGGACAACGTCGTTATATAGAATCTCTAAGCTCGTATGCTCGCCAATTTCTAGGACAAATGGATAAACCAGATGTAGACCACATTGATGGCTTATCACCAGCGATTTCGATTGAACAAAGGCCTGCGTCAGCTAATCCTCGTAGTACTGTAGGTACTGTAACCGAGATTTATGATTATTTAAGGCTCTTATTCGCCAGAATCGGAATCCCACACTGCCCAAAATGTGGAAAACTAATTGAAAAGCAAACAGTAGACCAAATGGTGGAGCATGTTCTAAAACTTTCCAAAGAAACACAAACAAAAATACTTGTTCTTACTCCTATAGTCAGTGGCAGAAAAGGAACTCACGAAAAGGTATTTAAGAACGCGAAAAAAGAAGGCTTCGTTAGAGTACGAGTTGATGGCGAAATTCTGTCATTAGATGAAGATATTAAACTAGATAAGAACAAAAAGCATTCAATTGAGATAGTTGTAGATCGCCTTGTTCTGAAACCTGGCATACGCAAACGCCTTGCTGATTCAGTTGAAACAGCACTTAAGATGTCAGGAGGTACATTATTTATCCATACTATAGAAACTAATGAAACTATCCCATATAGCGAGGACTTAGCATGTCCTGCGTGTAATTTAAGTTTTCCCGAGATTTTAACACCCAGAATGTTTTCATTTAACTCTCCGTATGGAGCTTGCCATGAATGCGACGGGCTAGGCTTCAAAATGGAAATTGATCCTGATTTGGTTATTCCCGATAAAACCAAATCCATTATGGAAGAAGGAATTCATGGGCCAGTAGCGGCTTCAAATGAAAACTCCTATGCAGTACAAATGATGAAATCAATAGGAGACAAATACGGGTTTGATCTAGATACACCGTTTAAGGATTTCTCCGAAAAACAGCTTCACGTTTTACTTTACGGCACAAAAGGTCGAAAAGTTAAGTTTAAAGTTTCGAGATATGATCGTGAGGTAGAATGGAATGGTATGTGGGAAGGAATCATCAATAACTTGGAAAGACGATATAGAGAAACACGATCTGATTGGATGAGGGAAGAAATTGAAAAGTACATGAGTACTGCAGCATGCCCAGTTTGTAATGGCGATCGTCTTCGTCCTGAAGTATTAGCGGTTACAATCCAAGATAAGAATATTTCTGACGTTACAAAACTGACAGTCAAGAGTGCAGCTATGTTTTTCGAAACTCTCAAACTTACAGAACGCGAACATCTAATTGCAGATCAAGTGCTAAGAGAAATCCAAGAACGTTTAGGATTCTTGAATAATGTTGGGATCGATTACTTGACCTTGGATCGTCAGGCAGGTACATTGTCAGTTGGAGAAGCACAACGAATCCATCTCGCAACACAGATAGGCAGTGCTCTCGTAGGAGTTTTATACGTGCTTGATGAACCTACAATCGGTCTTCATGCTCGCGATTGTTCTCGACTTATTAATACGTTGCTTCGCCTGAGAGATTTGGGTAATACAGTGCTTGTTGTTGAGCATGATCCAGAGACAATACTCTCTGCAGATTGGATAATCGATATAGGGCCAGGAGCTGGACTTCATGGTGGTGAAATTGTTGCTGAAGGTCCTCCAGAGGCTATTCTTTCAAATAAAAACTCCTTAACTGGAAAATATCTGAGCGGAAAAAAAGTAATTCCAACTCCTAAGAAAAGAAGAGAACCAAATGAAGAGTATTTATCAATAAAAGGGGCTCAGCAATTTAATTTGAAAAGCATAGATGTTAAGATTCCGTTACATGTATTTACTTGCATTACTGGTGTTAGTGGCTCAGGAAAATCAACGTTAATCAACGAAATTCTTTATAAAACGCTCGCCAGACGAATTTATGGTTCAAAGGAGAAACCTGGAGTTCATAAAGGAATTGAGGGCATGGATTATATCGACAAAGTAATCCGTATAGATCAAAGCCCAATTGGACGGACACCTCGCTCAAATCCTTCGACATATACAGGAGTATTTACGCCAATTCGAGAATTATTTGCCAAAACGCCCGATTCACGAGTTAGAGGATATAAACCTGGAAGATTTTCTTTTAATGTCAAAGGAGGACGATGTGAATTTTGCAGAGGACATGGCATCATTAGAATAGAGATGCATTTCTTGCCAGACGTCTATGTACCCTGTGAAGTCTGTAAGGGTAAAAGATTTACACTTGAAACATTAGAAATAAAATATAAAGATAAGAACATCTCAGAAGTACTTGGCATGAGCGTTGAAGAAGCATTAGAATTCTTTGAGAATATTCCTCAAATTCAAAGAAGACTGCAAACGCTCTACGATGTGGGACTCGGATACATTAAACTCGGTCAGCCTGCAACGACACTTTCCGGTGGAGAAGCACAACG
>NZ_JAHPYX010000169.1:0-19001 GCF_019058535.1 Candidatus Borrarchaeum sp. | reverse complement strand
TAGTCGAGGGAACCCCAGAAAGAGCTGTTGGCAGAGTGACAAGATGTGTATGGATGGAACGGTATAAAGAGTGTAAGGTAGATCCTGCATTTATCCCTTGTGTCCATGGCGACCAAGCATGGGGTGAAGAAGGACTTAAGGCAGTTAATCCTAAACTAACTTACAAGGTCATAAAGGCAATGCCACTAGGAGATCCCTACTGCGAACATGTCTACGAGCTTAAGGATGAGTAAGGGATAGACAGCTTGAGGTGAAAATGAATGGCTGAAGAACTATTAGAAAAGATCCCACCTGAGAAGCGTTGGGCAATAACCGCTAAAACTCTCACCGCATTCGTAGTATTGAGAGGGGATAAGATCATTGCACCCCAACTGGGTATAGAGGAGGGAGTTATCGCGCCTGTCATGGGCGCGGAAAAGTGGGACGAGATAAACGATAAAGTATTTTGTGAAGGCGGTAAGGTGTTTTACCCATGGGTTAAAGAAATGTTCAATATACCAGTAAAGGATGCTATAGGTGCTTATAAACTACTCATTGTTGTTGAAACATTATTGTCTGGCCCTGAGCAGGAGCATAAATTAGTCGAAGCAACTCCAGAAAGAGTCGTAAGCAGACTAACTAAGTGCCCGTGGTGGGAGAGGTATCAAGAATTTGATGTACATTCTGAGCATAGAGCATGCGACGCAGCCGATCAAAAACATCAGGAAGAGGGACTCAAGGCTGTTAGTCCTAAGCTAACTTTCAAACTCACGAAGACACGACAAGGAGGATATCCGTACTGCGAATATGTCATCGAGCTTAAGGATGAATAAATGGCTAATTTTTTACTTCTAGGTTAGTCAGCAGTACTTTTTAATTGCTTGAAACCTTTATTTCACGCAATTCAATTCTCGTGTGCTCATTTTATCTCGTTTATATCTGTTTTTGTAGACTAGGATTTGTAGACTAGGAATTGATTGCAGATGGATTGAATCCTTTCAAGATCAGCCATGCTGCTAATACCATTTCCTGCACTGCTATAGGCATGGCAAAAATGAGATTCAATTCCACTTCCGAAATTCCAGCAAACATGCCAACCATAATAATCACAGTACCTATTAACATTAATGCGGCAGCAATAAATCCCCAGGCCGAAATAATTCGGGGAATTAGTTCTGATGTAAATAGTACAAAATAAAGTATCAAGGCTCCTAAAGCAAAAACGATAACATAAAGCGAAAAGGTCCAATCACTCATAGCTTGAATTGCGTTGCCTATGTTTTGAAAATAAGAAGCATCCATCCCACCGCCATTTAAATAATCCTGACTAACATTTATCAGTGACAGTCTGAAACTTTCAATAACTATTATTAGAACTGCTTCAAGAAATCTGAAACCAACATACCCTAGGGCTAATGCTTCATTGTGCTTTTTTAAAATAGGAAACAAGAATACTGGTATGAGGAGTATTGCAGGGACTATCGTAAACTCAAGCAAAATTCCAATTATCACAATTGTTCTATTTGGATAAGCATTATCTAGATAATCCGGAGAACTTAAAATAGGATTGTAAAAAACGCCCCCAATAAAAAGCATAACCGTCGCAATTATAAACAATATACCTACAATTATTGCGATCTGTCTGTCTGAATTCATTTTTTTCCCCCTTTTTCTTGTTATAAAAGTCAAGAACATTTACACAATTGTTGATACTCAACATTTCAGTTTAAGATGACTCTGTCATGTTCTAGTATATAACACTAACATCCTTCAGATGTGTTCATTTTTTCTTTTCTAAAAAAAATAAAAAAAAATTGAAAGCTATAATGAATCAATTTCAGGATTTTATTTCGGGTATTTCATTTCTGAGACCTTTAAATAAAAGCACAATGCCAACTGAAATTTCCCCAATAACTGCAATCAGTATAACTATCAGAAATGATACTTCGTACAAGTTTTGCGGTAAAAGAAACTCTCCATAAGTTAGAATTAGATAGCAAAAAGATGCAATTATCACCAAGATGCCTAAAGGTCTGGGAAAGAAGCCCGACTTGTAAACTAAATAACCAAGGACAAAGATATGGGGGATAAAGAACGTATATGCAATGAGTTGTGCTAAGTTATACGCATTGATAAAAAGCAACACTAGAACAACCAGACTGATTAACGCAATAGCGGTGTATAGCAACCTAAGCCACATCTGCAGCAACGCAAGATTCTTGTTTACCTGTTTGAATACCATATAAAGTCCCACAGCCACCACCACATCGAGTATAAGTATGATTAGATAGATAGCAATACCCAGGCGGAATAGCAACAAATTAGCCATAATATTATTGATTGTTATTGCTTCATCTCCTGGCACAATAAGATTTTGGTAAAGTGGCATACCGAAGATACCGAGGAAAAGCATGAGTATAAACCCGAACCCTGTGAATATTGCAACTTTATTTAGTGATATATCGGCGAAAAGGTTTGTCATTTCAAGTCCTCCTAAAGAGTATAACGGTTGGGTTAACCTGTATTGTGGAACGATAGTTGAACTCAACCTTTCAGTTTTCTATGACTATGTCATGTTCTCGTATAAAACACTAACTAGTCCACAGTTATGACTACATTTCCCTTTTTGTGTCCTGTTTCGACATACCGGTGAGCTTCAACAATTTGTTCCAAGGGATAGCGTCTATCTATGACCGATTTTAACTTTCCCGCCCCAATAAGTTCTTTGAGGAAAATTAGATCTTCAGTCTTTTCGCTTACTGAAGATCTAGTGGAAAGATAGACTCCGTTCTTCTTTAGAACTCTTTTACTACTTGAAGATGAACTCTTGCGTACAGTGTCAAAAATAACATCATAAGCCTCACCACTTTTGGTAAAATCCTCTTGAGTGTAATCAATTACTTTATCGGCTCCCAGAGATTTTACCAATTCTAAATTCGTGGTACTGCATACCCCAGTAACCTGTGCCCCAAAGTACATGGCAAGTTGTACCGCATAAGTACCTACACTTCCAGAAGCTCCATAGATCAGAACTTTTTGTCCGCTCTGGATGTTTCCCTTTCTAAGAATAGCCAGTGCTGTAATTCCCCCAACAGGAACGGCGGCGGCTTCCTCATAGGTTATATTGATCGGTTTTCTTGCCAGCATCCCGTCTTCAGGTAGACAAATGTATTCGGCATAAGCACCCCCTGCAAAACCAGTAGAAGCAAAAACCTGGTCACCTTCCTTAAACAGTGTTACATCTTTGCCTTCGGATTCAATTTCTCCAGCTAACTCATGTCCTAGCATTTTGTTTTTACTAACACGAAACACGAGACGAAGCATTATTCTGAGAAAGAAGGACTTTCGAAGTATCACGTCCCCTGCTGTTACTGTTGTCGCATATATTCTTATCAGTACTTCATTATCCTTGGGAGTAGGTTTTTCTACCTCTTCGAGCTGAAGACCATCAGGAGGTCCGTATTTTTTGACTACAATCGCTTTCATGATTTTCCACCAAACTTCCTGTTTAGACCCACTGCCATGCATACCAAACAGTCAGCACATTAAACCCAAGTCCTACAATTATCAGAAATTTGTCATAAGCGGAAGGATATGAAGGCAGACCAATGAGATTAAAACCAAGGAAGAATATGGCTACGATGATGTTTACCCAGCGATTCACGGGATAGCTCAGCGTTAGGGATAAGAAAACCATAACAATTGGAATCACCATCAATATTGCCATTCCCATAAGCATCGTTTGAGACATGTGCTTACCAAATATCACTCCTGGTGTAAATTCACCGGCATATATTCGCAACACATCCCCCAACAAGTAACATAACATTAGCGATACCCAAAGTGCTGAAAGCGTTATCTGCAAATCGTCCATATTTCAATCACCAACGTGCGTGTTGTGTTTTACAGTATTACTACTGCTCTAAAACCCAAGATTAATAAAAATTGGGGTCTTTTTTCTTCGGTCGCATGCTAGCTAGTGTACTAGGCTCATCCTCTGAATAGTCATTTAAACTTTGTTTCTATCTGTTTTGACAGACTAGGAAGCGATTGCGGATGGATTGAATCCTTTAACTATCAGCCATATCGCGAGGAATATTTCATTCAACATTATCGGAAGAAAGAAAATCAGTCCTATTATGCCGAAAGATACTCCTAGAACGTTTCCTATTATCAACAATGCGACTGCTATGAAACCCCAGATTGATATAAATCGGGGAAGGAGTTCTGTTTGATACAACAAATAATAGAATACCAGAGCGCTTAAGACGAAAAAGACCGGATTCATAACGTCAGTAACCCAATAACGCTGTGCCAGAGCTAAAGTGCCTGCAGCTTGAAAATAGGAGGCATCCGGAGCTCCTGCTGCTACATATTCCTGACTTAATGTGATTAGTGATAGTGCGTTGACATCAGCAACAATAAATACTACGGCCTCTAAAGCCCTGAAAACAACATACCAAAGAGCTAAAACTTCACTACGCTTTTTAAAGATTGGAAACAGCAGAATTGCAATGCCAGCAACTGCAGCAGCATTAGTTAACTCACCGAGCACCCCTAATATCACTTGGTTTTGATTTGCAGAAACACTAATAAGATAATCTGGAGCAGTTAGAATAGATTCCAACAAAAAAGCTGCTGGAAGATACACCACGTAACCAATTAGAAAAAATACTACCACAATTATTGCGGTCCATCTATGTGGATTCATTCTTTTGCACCTTTTCTTTGTAAAAAAGTTATGAACGTTTAGACTAATGTTGCTACTCAGTATTTTAGTTTAAGATGACTCTGTCATGTCCTAGTATAAAACACTAACACCTGTACGGATAATAAGAACAAATTAAAGAAAAAAAAAGAAAAGAAATTATGCATTTGTAGTTTTCGTTATTTTGTAGGAAAAATAAACTAGCGCGGCTATTGCGAAGGGAATTATAGTGAAAATACATGCCCAAAGCCATGTAAACACTAAATAACTGTACGACAGCGCTCCAAGCGGAGTATTCCAGTTGCCTTGCAGAAAAATCATAATTAAGAAGATTATCGCGGTTAAAAATGTAAAACCACCACTACCAGCTTCTCTTTTTCTCGTTTTTCTACCCTTAAATTGATCTTTTTCTTCTTGTGGCAAGTTTCGCCACCACCAGAATGCTAAACCACCCAAAATTACCGCTGTCGGAATGACTATTATTGCAAGCTCAAAAAGAATGAGAAATATTACCCATCTAACAATATTACCTATCGAAAATTGGTCTATTGTCCATGTTCCTTGACCTCCAACAGCAGAGGTTCCTACATACCAAAAGAACACGAAGATTCCGCCAATCAAAGCAATAACTCCTCCTACTACAAAGATCGCCATGTATTTCCAATATTTTCTCAATAGTGCCCAAGTGATGTCATCATCTTCGTTGTTTTCATTTCCTACATCCAATGCTTCATCTGTCATAAAAAACCTCTCTCTTAGACAAATTTGATGAATCAATACGAATGTGCCATTGCCAATGTATTATTTAGAGAATGATCCACTTTAGTATTAAAGTGCAATATCTGCGCACTCCAGGTGCTTAGGACTAGCACAATATCTCTGTTAGAATCATTCACAACGAATATATGGACGTTTAACTTTATAAACCTTTATGTATGCAAGTTCACCTAATTTCAAGTCCATATTTCAGGGCTGGACAGTTGTTCGATGATATTTTAGCAGTCGAAAATAGTTATTTGATGAATCAAAGAAATATAAAGCATTAGTGAATCATTGTAATAAATAGCGATTGGGATATACTTATAAAAAGAGAACTATAATTATCGATCAGTTGCTTTAGTTATCAAGAATGTTGCAGTGTTGAATATACTAGATGATATGATAACAAGACAACAAAAAATTCACTTTTAGACGACTTAAAAAGTATAAATACTAAATACGCATCAGTGTTAAATCATTATTGATTTTGAAGGGAAGTGATACTTATGGAGGAAACAAAAGTAGGATCTTCTGAAGAGTTAGGATTTGTTGAAACATTAAAGTTAACTTTCACTTATTGGGCGCGGAAACTTCCATATTTCATGCTACCGTATCTTTTAATCTCTCTGATCTCGATCTTAATCATTTTTGGGATACTTGCAGCGTCTGGATTTGATCTTGGCTTGTTGCTTGGTGTATCTTACGTGACAGATATACCTTCACCACCAATCGATTGGGCAACACAATGGCAAGATGTTTTGCCCACAATGTTTGTAGGCATAGCTGTAGCAGTACTCATAACAGTGTTCTTTGAGCTTCTTGTTGAGAGTCTTCTCGTGAAATATGCTGCAGATTTGCATCAAGGAGTTGAAGGGCCGAGTCTAAAAGATAGTCTTTCACATGCGCTTTCACGATTTCCATCAGTGCTAGGCGCTACAATACTAATAATATTGATCATCCTAGGCATAGTAGCAGTTGGAATTGCTATCATTATTGCTTTAATATTTGCATTAGCAGGCACAGGTAATGTATTAGCAATTATTGCCGGTGCTTTACTCGGCGCCTTGATAATGGCAGTACTCATCATAATAATAACTACGTATTTCAAAGTAACCATCCAGAGCGTTATATTAGAAGATTCAGGAGCAGTTCAATCACTGAAGCGTAGTTGGTATTTGGTAAAAGGAAAATGGTGGCTAACATTTTTCTTAGGAATTGTGATCGCTATTATCACTGGAGTTATTGGTGCGATAGGTGGTGCAATTGCTTCCATCACAACTATACTAATAGTTTCTATGGTCATTAGTACGATTATCAGCGCCATTATCAGTCCGATAGAAATAATAGCTTTTACGCTTTGGTTCTTTAATTTAAAGGCAATAAAGGGATAAATCCCTTTTTTTTCTCTACTTGAAATTCCTTGAAAAACCTTATTTTCAGGTAGATAAGTTGTTCCGAGTATAGCCGAGGCGATAGTTGATTTGCCGAGAACTACCGCCCAACAAGTTGAGGGGTCTTCTTGCGACTAAGGCATTGTATCGTTCCTGAAGCTTCGGTAGTGCAAATCCACGCCAGCCGAATTCTTCGCCAAGAGCGGCGAGAAGCGGCCAAATGAGACCTATCAACAAAACGTTGAAAATCTGTTCACTTGTTGGAAATGGTATGCCAAATGCTGAAACGATAAAGAGTGTGATTACAGCTAAAATAG
Organism: Candidatus Borrarchaeum sp.; assembly: GCF_019058535.1. Taxonomy (NCBI): domain Archaea; kingdom Promethearchaeati; phylum Candidatus Borrarchaeota; class Candidatus Borrarchaeia; order Candidatus Borrarchaeales; family Candidatus Borrarchaeaceae; genus Candidatus Borrarchaeum; species Candidatus Borrarchaeum sp. The sequence goes on along the minus strand of NZ_JAHPYX010000169.1, from coordinate 11,847 downwards.
GGATCATAAGCAACGCAATGAAATACCAGCCGATGTTGACTCGCCATCGTTTTAATTTACCTAAAAGCGCCCATACACTTCCTTTTCCATAATATATACGTGTAACAATGAAACCTGATATGCTGGGACCGAAACCACCTATGAGAATCAATATTAAGAAGAAAGGAGCTATCTCGGTTGGATTGGTTCCTATGGGAAACGATAATAGTATAACAGCCATTGCTATCCACGTCCACATGAAAGCGATAGCTAAGAACATCGCTATTGGATGTTGCTTGATAAAATCAATGACATTCATTTATTAAGTACTTCCTGAGAGTTTCTGATGAGAATTTTGAGTTATTTACGCGCTTGCCATTTTTTATAACTAAGTTTTATTGGCTAATTCTTTTAAATAGCTGATGGTAAATCAGTTCTACAATTTTAATATTTTTTATTAGTCGCTTTGGATAATAGAGGTAAACACGATGTCCATTACAATTAGACAAGAAGTTAAAGAGGATTACAAAAGAGTTTATGAGATAAATAAAATGGCCTTCGGTCGAGAAGTTGAAAGTAAGCTGATTGAAAAAATCAGAAAAGGTCCGAATTTTGTTCCTGAGCTTTCCCAAGTTGCTGAAAAAGATAACGAAATTGTGGGTCACATACTTTTTTCAAAAATAAAAATTGTTGGTGAGTTAGAATATCAGACTCTTATACTTGCTCCACTAGCGGTTATCCCTGAAATGCAGAAACAAGGAATCGGAGGAAAACTAATAAAACACGGGATTGAAAAAGCAATAGAGTTGAGGTTTGATTCAATAATCGTTGTAGGTCACAAAAATTATTATCCCAAGTTTGGATTTCAAAACGCTTCAAAATGGGGTATTAAGTGTCCATTTGAAGTCCCAGATGGAGCATTCATGGCCATTGAATTAACTGAAAATGCTCTTGAAAACAAGGCGGGTGTAGTACAGTTTCCCGAAGAATTCATGGAAGGATTAGAAAGTTGATTGTTGATTAGAAAGGACTGACTTTTACTTCAAACTCTCTATTTTTTTATAATTTTGCCTTTTGGAACTTTTAATTATTTGCGAGGTTTATATACTTACTCTAATGATATAAATTGAAGAAATATGGCATCACAGTCTGGAGATAAAACAGTATTTAAAGCAATCATTTACCGAACTTCAGTCTATAAGTACTGCATAGAACTAAAAGACGATGCTTTAACTGAACAAGGATTCCTTGATCTTATGAAAGTCCCTGATTTGTGTGTGACTGGGGCCGAACAGTTCTTTAGGAACTTAAGGAAGAAAAAACATCTCAGCCAAAAAGATGTTGGTAAAATCCTCAATATTAGTGGAAGAATCGTGAATGCCTGGGAAAATAATCGTACAAAAATTCCGATACAATCATTAGTTCAAATCGCAGAAATATGTGGCGTATCAAGAGAGACAATATATTCGCATATTGATCAAGGAGAATTCAAAACTAAAGTAAAGTTACCAACAAAATTTGAGAAGGTCCGCGAAATTGTAAAATATCTCAGTCCTAATAAATCAGGAGTGAGTTATCGAGTCTATGTGGTCAAATGTCCGAATGAGATTCTTTCTAAAATTAAAAATGTACTAGATGTAAAGTTGATTCCTCAATCTGTTAGTAAACAGATAGATTCCACTGAATTATACAAATACCTAATGACTTTCTTTCGATATAACAAAGTTTTTAAAATACATCATCCGCTCACACATGAAGTCGAACACTGGCATGACAAAAATGTTGATTTGAAACGCGCTCTTATTATTCCATGCCTCCAGAGCGATGGCGATATTTCACAAGTAAACCACAACTATAAAGTCAGGTTTGCTGGCAAAAATAAAGCCTTACATAACTACTTTGTTGATGCAATGTTCAATGAATTTGGTTTATTGCCGACGAGTTATTTTATCTTGACATCCAAAAAATGTTATACAACAGAGTATAAAAGAAAATCTGTTAAAAAAATCATAGATGAAATAATGAAATTTGCAGGAAATACAAAAACAGCACCCTCGAAACAGCAAACCGTTGAAGAATACTTACTGGAGCCACAACCGCATTTAAACTACTTAATTAATGCATCTAAAACTGAACAGCAGATTGCCTTGCGAATCTGGGCGTCTACAGAAGGAAGTATTAGTACTTATGTAAAAAAGGATGGCTACATCCGTCCTCAACTTGTTATAGCATGTGCGCACCCTGACTTAGCTAAACAACTCCAACAAATTGCTCAACGATCTAACATAAAATTTGCTGTTGTACGTTTAAAAAATAATTGGTCTGGAATCGGTGGTCTTCATAATCATACTATATGTGGATGTATAGAATTTCTAAAACTCGGAGGATTCATTAAAGGCGTTAAAATAAGTGCAAACAGCAAATATTACGAAGGTATCGAAAAAAACACCCTTTTGCTAGGGATTTTAGAATTTAAGACACGCCAAAATGCAAAAAAGAAACTTAGAAACCTATCACGTGAAAAAGTACACAATGAAATCAAGAAAATCAGTAAGAATAAAGAATATAAATCGCCGGGCTATTATGTTAAATACTTCTCATAGATGATAATATTTCATATGGGAAGACTCATTATATCTTCCAATGCTATTTTGTAAAAAAAATGCACTTATGGGAGTAAATTCATTTAAAAAAGAAAAATCGAAAATTGAACAGCGAGAAAAACTGATTTTACAGCTCAGTGTCATACAACTGGGCCGAGCACATAGACATCCATTGATTTTGTATAGCCGAGTATTTCAGCTCTTGTTTGCTTACCGTTTGCAACCTCAACTATCTCATCTACAATTTTCTTTCCCGCGGCATCCATTGTCAGCGTTCCTGAAAGAATTCCACTTACATCAACATCGATATGGTCACCCATCCGTTCCATCGTTTGTGAATTCCCAGTTATTTTCACTACTGGGGTCATCGGATGACCTTGAGGTGCGCCTAAACCTGTAGTAAAGAGTAAAATTTGAGCGCCAGCTGCAGCAAGACCAGTTAACACAGTTATTTCGAAACCAGGTGTATTCATGACGATGAGTCCCTTTTTAGAAGGACGTGCGCTGTAATCCACAACTTCTTGAATTGTGCGTGTTCCACCTTTAATTATTGCACCAAGAGATTTCTCTTCAATAGTTGTCAACCCACCACGGATATTACCTGCAGTGGGTTGTGATCCTCGGAGATCTACTCCAACCGCTTCTGCCCTTTTTTCCATCGCGTTGACATAACCATATATTTTGTTAGCTACATCCTCATTTACTGCCCGTTTAGTAAGAATATGTTCTGCACCAATGAACTCTGTGACTTCGCCAAAAATTACACTAGATCCTGCATCTATCATCATATCTGTAGCAACACCAACTGCTGGATTTGAGGCTAACCCTGACGTAGTATCACTTGCCCCACACTTAATGCCTATAGTAAGATCCTTAATCGAGGCAGGTGTTCTTTCGCTTTCATTAGCATAGTCCACCAGTTTCTTAGCTATTTTTACGCCTTGCTCAATGGCATTTGTGCTGCCTTTTAGGTCATAGATGCCTATTTTTTCAACAGGTTTCCCAGTTTTTTTTATTTCTTCAACAATTCGATCTGCTTTGACACTCTCGCAACCTAAACTCACTACAAGGACTGCAGCAATATTCGGATTTTTTCCTATCCCTATTAATGTTCGTTCAATTTGTTCCAAATCGGGTTTTAGTTGACAACAACCTTGGTTATGCGTTAGGGCTTTTGTTGGTTCTCCGACTTGATCTACTATGGCGTTTACAACTTCATTTGCGCATACTACAGCGGCTATAATGCCGACATAGTTTCTCACGCCAACCGACCCATCAGGACGTTTATAACCCATAAATTCCATAAGTTCACCCTCTTAATCTTATTCAGTTTTTTCTTCAATTTCTGTAATTATTAACTTAGTATTCCGCATATCAGGGTAGTCCCCGTCGTAAACGTGCTGTACCCTAACGTAATGCGGTTGTCCACATTTGTTGCACTTGAAGCGCTTATCATTAATGATGATTTCCCCTCTTTCCAATTTTTTCTTGAGACGATTCAATTCCTTATACTCTTCATATGTTAAAGGATTTTCTTTTGACTCAAGCGCTTCTTCTCTCAGTTCTAACTCTGCACGTGTAAGTTTCTTTTTTGAATCTGACATAGACTCAACCCCTTGAACATATCCTAGAGGATTCATGTGTAGTCAAATAAATTGCTTTAAAATTCTTCCCATCAGGAATTTTCAATTTAAAAAATACAAAAATAGGTATTTTTAATACAAATTTAAGGTTCAAGTGATCATCTAAAATAAGTATTCAATCATATGTGCGCTTCTTCTTGTGGAAAAGACAAGACGGAAGTTTTAGAAACCAAATATATGACTACAGTGCCTAAACTGAGTATCAAGGCAGTTAAAATACTCCATTCAAATTCTATCAAAATAGGATCTATTAAGTAGGTTACTACTGAACCTCCTGTGAATAAAGACCCAAAAAAGAAATAGCCAACGACATTCCAACCAAAATGTAATGCGATAGGTAGCCATAGGTTATTATTAGATTTATAGTATGCATATCCAAGCCAAGCACCTCCCAGCACCATATTAATGCTAAAAAGCAACAAAGAAGTAAAAGTTCTAATACCAAGAGAGATCAGAATATTTATCCAATGAAGAAGAGCAAAGAAAAGAGAAGCTATACCGATACTAAATTTGGGGCTATAACGCAGGCTAAGTTGTCTTTGGATATATCCCCGCGAACCCATTTCTTCTATAATACTGATAAAGATCTGAGTTACTACCATTCCTGGCAAGAAAATTATAGCTTCCTGAGTAATGTTAACAAGAATTCCTTCTATGGCCAATCCAATCCCAAGATGAATTAGAATAAGACATGATGAAATCATTAAGCCGATTACTAAATATTTTGGCATACCTTTTGTCCAGAAACCAAACTCTTCTAATGACTCTTTGTTTATTAGAATTTGAAAAAAGATTGGGATCAATAATGCTCCAAACCAAAAGGTTAGGAGTCCAATGTCACTTCCAAATATCAAAAATATAACAGTTATTACACTATTCAAGAAAAGTAAGATCATACATAAGACTGCACGGACTTCAGGTTGAATAGTCAAGAATATCCACTTCTATCTGTTAAAAAGTACCTTTGATATAAACAACATGAAATGAACTACTTCTACTATTCATAAGATTAAGGGAAAATGAAAAAGAAATAAAAGTAGCGTCCACTTTGAAAGTGGATGAAACGCTTATCTAACGAAGTGAATGTAGAGATAACCCTTTTTCTTTTCTTGTTCAGTTACCTTGTATCCCCTATCATTAAAAAATCCAGTAAGATAATCCGCCCAGAAGTCAGCATAGCTATCTGTCGACTTATGAGTAAGCATCAATTGAAATTCTTTTTGACCCTCCAAGAAGTTAAACGAGAGCGTAGTGAAAATATTGTTAATATCAACTAATACCTTTTTGAGATAAGGCGCTATCTCCTTTTCTAGGTCGATATTCTTCATTTTTTTGCCTAATGATTTTTCTAGACCGGTTTCCAACGACTCGACAAGATCGATAATTTTTTCGGGTGGATACAATTCAATCAGTTTGTTGAAGGTTGATCTCGAAATGCCTATACGATCATACTGGGCCATATGACTTCGTTCTAGAAATAGTTCAAAGATTCGTGTACAAAAATGAGAAAAAATCTCATTTTCATCCTTAAATTCAATTAGTTTTTCATAGAGATTTGAAGGAATTGTTATACTTTTTCTAACAACACTTGAAGGACTCATAAAATCACCTAGTATTTATTTATGTACGTAATATTGTTGCTTCAATATACCAATGGGATTCTGTTTCATCGAAAATTGTTTTACGAATATAACTTTGTTTCCTTTTAAAATCTTTTCGCCATCAAAAACCAGAAAATGCAATCTGTGGAAGTAGTAATGTTATATTCATTTTACTAACATTTCTTGTAATTGAGGGAATGCCATTAATATGAGAGATTTCGTAATAAGTAGCAAATATTGGTATGAAATGATATATTTACTAATAGTATATAAGTATTTTCTTCTTCTTTTCTCAGAAAATGAATGTGAAAATATCTACATAGTTTTTATATATAAGAACAAGTAAGAACACTGATTGGTGGAGTTTTTTCGACAAAAAAAACTCATGGATGCTCATAGCATGGCATCAAAAAATTACATTAGGGTCGCATTACTTGGCGACGGAGGAGTTGGAAAAACTAGTCTATTAAACCGATATTTAAAAGATGAATTTGAAGAACAAACACGTCTTACAGTCTTCTTGAACTGTGAGACCAAAACGATTCTTTTTCAAAAGAATGCAGTGCAAGAGGAGTATACATTATTTTTGTACGATTTTGGAGGTCAAGAACGTTTTCGTTTCATGCTAGATGATGTCAATCGAATAAAACCGGATATACTCCTTCTGACTTTTGACTTATCTGATATGGAGACGTTCTTGAATATTGAGCACTACCATAAGTTAATGGATACCGGACATATGCCGAAGTCAGAGGTTCTTTTGGTCGGATCCAAATCGGATCTTGATCGAGATGTACCACCTATAGAAGAAATCGAAGCATATTGTGATTCAAAACAGATCCGGGGTTATATAGAGGTTTCTGCAAAAACTGGAGAAATGATAGAACCTTTATTCTCAAAGGTTGTTGAATGCCATGTAAATAATGGGACTCCAATTCAAACATATATGGATGAGTGGACCAATTTAACAACAGAAAATAGAAAAATTCATCAGCAAACAACTCTAAAGTCCCATTGGAATTTCTAGTTTCAATTTTGTTGTAGAGACTGCAGTACAAGATCCAAAAGATCTATAATTTTTATTGGTAAATTATATTCTTTTGCTGCAGCGGAGAATGTTGCGAAACATGCAGGACAGCAGGTAACTAGTGCTTCAGCTCCGAGATCTAATGCAGTTTCTAATCTATGCTTAGCAATTTTTGTTGATAAATTTGCGTCAATGGACATTACGCCACCTCCACCACCACAGCATTTAGTTATCGCATCTTCTGGATTTTCCACAAGGTTAATGCCAGGAATTGCCTTCAAAATCTTTCTTGGTTGTTCATATATTGCAAAATGAATCAATTCACAAGGATCGTGATACATTATTGAACGTTGAATTTCTGATTGAAAATGTAACTTGTCATCGTCTAGAAGTTCTGTCAATAGTTCTGTTATATGTATCACTTTGAAGTCTAGTTCTTTTCCTAATAATCTAGGATATTCACGTCTTAGCATGCTTAAGCATCCTGGACAAGAAGTGACCACTTTTTTTGCACCGATTTCCTGGATTTTAGTAACATTGTATTGTGCTAATTCTTTAGTTGTTTCTTCGTCTCCAAAGAAAAATGAAAGGCTTCCACAACATCGTTCATCAGATCCAAGTGTAGTAAAATCAGCATCTATTGCTTTTAATATTTGAGCGGTTGTTCGTGCGTTTTGTCGATAATACGCAGGCATACACCCTACGAAATAGAGTATGGTTGCGGTTTTTGGCAATTCTATGTCTTGTCCAATTTCCCATATAGTCCTTTCTTCAGGCAAATTTCCGAGTGGATTATAGTTTTCTTGCAATCTTTGGCAGAGTACATCAACATTGTGTAGGGTATCGCTTTCAAAGGGGATATTTTCTCGCTTAGTATTAAAAAGATCTTTTCGGGATGCTAAAAATATCTCTCCAAGAGAAATGCCAGCAAGACAATCCTTTTCACATTCTCTACAAAATGTACACTGATAGAGCGATTTTATTGTTTTTTCTGTTAATGTCCCAAAGCCATCCAATAGACCTCTTAAAAGCAGCATTTTACCTCGAGGTGATGCGGATTCCCAAAGAATTTCTTTCGCCATTACGCAGTCTGCTTTACAAAAGGCACATTTTACACACTCTCTGATCTTATCCCGCATGGTACTTAAGTTTGGAAACTTCTTTTCTTGATTCAAGTTGATTCCTCTATTATTGCTTCTCCGCAGCGAATATTTTTCCTGGGTTCATTATTCCTTCAGGATCTAAGATCTTCTTAATAGCTCTCATAAGCTTCAGACTTTCACCATGTTCTAGTTCCATATATTTTATTTTTTCAATACCAATACCATGCTCTGCAGTGACGGATCCGCCAAGTTCAAGGGTTTTGTAGATGATTTCATCTGCAGCATCAAATGCTTTTTTTGATTCCTCTTGATTAAAAGGAATTAAGTAGTGAATATTTCCATCCGCAGCATGACCAATAATTGAAATTAAAAGCTCCTTTTCCTTTGCCACCTTTTGAATATAACGAATAATTGATGGAACATGTTTAATTGGTACTATTAGATCGCCAAGTATCGTAGATGTTCTAAACCGAACTGAAACCACAGTAGCTGATTTTCTTGCTCTCCACATCCGTTCTCTTTCCTTATCTTGAGCAGCCCAGATAATTTCGCTACAGTTGTGCTTTTGGGCTACCCATTCAATTAACTTTTTCTGGTCTTCTAGACCCGCTACAGAAAATTCATGAATTTCAAAAATTACAAGTGCTTCAACTTCAGGAACAAGTTGTTCTTTCTCCATCTCGTTAATTGCCCTTTGTGTTTGTAAATCTATTAATTCGATTCCTGCAGGTGTTAAAACCCTTCGAATTTCGTAAATAGCATCCATCGCATCAGTAAGACTTTGAAAGTTTGCGAAAGCAGTACTTATTTGCATTGGTCTTGGAATTAAGCGTATGGTTATCTCTGTTATAACTCCTAGGGTGCCTTCCGATCCCACAAAAAGATGAACTAAGTCATATCCCGAACTAGACTTAAGCACGGATTTTCCTGTTTTTATAATCGAACCATTAGCTAGAACTACTTCCAACGCCAAGATATGATCCTTAGTTGTTCCATATTTTAATGCCATTAGCCCGCTAGCATTGTTTCCAACCATTCCACCAATTGTGCAGACCGCTCCTGATGGCGGCTCGATTGGAAACCATAACCCGGCTTTTTCAGTTACTCGATTAAGATCCTCATACACAACCCCAGGTTCGACTACCGCAATCATACTTACTGGATCGAATTCAATGATCTTATTCATACGCTTTAAATCGAGTAAAATACCTCCTTGAGCAATACTGCCTCCGTGTGTGGCTGTACCCGCTCCTCTTGGGGTAACGCCTATGTTGTTCTCGTTAGCTAATTTTAAAATTTCAGCTATTTGGCTTGCATTCTCGGGAAGAATTACCACATCTGGCTTTAGAAACACATCTATCATGAAGTCACTCGAATAACTCACAAGATCTGCATCATCAGTTGATATATATTGCTCGCCAACAATTTCGGTTAATTTTTCGATGATAATGCTTTCTAAAGGGCTTACCATAATCACGTCCGATCTTAACGTAGGTCATTTACATGATCTATTAATTGATAAATGTCCAAAATTTTAACTTTCAAGTTATATTTATCTTTTGAGGCTGAAAAGTTTAATTGGCATGCTGGGCATGCTGTAACAACTGCTTTATTCTTTTCTTCTGCTTCCTGCAATCTTGTCTGTGCTATTTGGTTGGCCAGATTTGGATTACTTATTGTAAGACCTCCTCCACCGCCACAGCATTTTGCTTCATCTCTATTTTTATCAAATTCTTCCAAATTGACTCCAGGGATGGATTCTATAATTTTTCGTGGCGCTTCATATATCCCGCAGTGCCGGCCAAGTTCACATGGATCATGATAGAGAACATTTAGTTTATCGATTCCATTCTTTTTAAATACAAGTCTACCTGCGTCAATGTATTCTGCAAGTAATTCAGTGATGTGAAGCACTTCGAAATTGAGTTTGCCAACTAATTTGGGGTATACTTGTTTCAATACTCGATAACATCCTGGACAAGCTGTAACTACTCTGCAAGCGCCCGTTTCTTCGATCTTTGAAACATTGTACTCACAAAAACGCCTTATTGTATCCATATCTCCAAGAAGATATGCAGGTGATCCACAGCATTCCTCATCTCTAAGAATTGTAAAATCGACATTTAGTTTTTTTAAGATGTTGAATGAACGCATAGTACTTTTATGCGGTATTGAGTGATAATTAGCATAGCAGCCTTTGAAAAAGAGAAGATCCGCACTTTTCGGAAATTCCTTGTCCGGATTTAACCCAAATATATCCAAATCCTCTTTGGAAAGGTCAAAAACATTCCCACTATCTTTTATAGTGTTTATAAGAGATTTAACACTCTCTGGAGCCTTTCCTAATTCATATAGGTCACGTCTCCCAGCAGTCAAAACATCTGTAACTTTTATTCCAGCAATACAAGTATTATCACAATTTGAGCACAATGTACAGGTGTATAAACTGTCCCTCACTTTTTCAGTTAAGGTTCCTTGTTCTCTTAACAGGCTTCTCAGAATCAGCATTTTGCCTCTAGGTGAAAAGCTTTCCCAGAATATTTGCTCGCTTACGGGACAGTTACCTTTACAAAAACTGCACTTGAAGCACGTATCTAGGCTTTCTTTTACCTGTATCAAATTTTTAAAAGAAATTTCCGACATGTTCAAGCCCTCTTTATTCACCGAATATAGTTCCAGGCGACAATATATTGTTAGGATCAAACAACTGTTTTATTGCAAGCATAACTTCGTAGCTCTCTCCATGTTCAGGTTTCATGTACTTCATTCTATGTTGACCTATCCCATGTTCTCCTGAAACTGATCCGCCTAATTCAATTGTCTTATGGACTATTTCATCCTCTAAGGCTTCCAAGCGTCTTAATTCATCTTCATCGTTTATATCGTATGGAACTAAATAATGAGCATTCCCATCTGCTGCATGGGCAATGATATAAACCTTTATTCCAAATTTTTTCCCAGCATCTTGCATAATACGAATAAGATCGGGTAATTTAGACGGAGGTAGAATGCAATCTCCAATAAGTATCGTTGGTTTATCGCGCACAAGAGTTACCAAAACTGATTTTCTCGCGAACCACATTTTTTCTCTTTCTTCTTCGTTTTTTGCCCATATGATCTCTTTACATCCATGTTTCTCTGCAATTTCTTGAAGTATGATCTTATCTGCCTCAATTTGAGCAGGATCACGTCCATCTAATTCGAATAACAAGAGGCCTTCTGCTTCTGGAAAAGAAGCCTCACTGAGTTTGCCTCCATATTTTTTGGCAAGAGTGTTTGTCGCTTGCTGGGTAGGTAGGTCAACGATCTCTAAACCTGCTGGCGTTATCCCACTTTTGACTATCTCAACAACCACTCTGGCGCTCTCCTCAAGACTGTCGAACAAACCATAGGCAGTTGCAAAATACTTGGGTATGGGTTTTAGTTTGAGCGTGATTTCAGTTATGATGCCCAGCGTCCCCTCTGAGCCTACAAAGAGATGTACTAAATCATAGCCAGATGAAGTCTTATAAACGGGTTTACCTACCCTGATTATACGACCATCTGCGAGGACGACCTCTAAGGATAGCACATAATCTGTAGTTGCCCCATATTTCGCGCTTCTCAATCCTGATGAATTGCTTGCTACCATCCCGCCAATCGTAGCTACACTTTCGGTTGGGACAGTTGGAGGAAAAACAATTCCGAATTTGCTTGCTTCAATATTCAGCTTCTCGCAAATCACACCTGGCTCCACAACAGCCAATAAGTTATCTGCATCGATTTTTTTGATCTGATTCATCCTTCTAAGCTCCATAATTATGGGCCCGTGCGGGGGGGGGGACCCCGCGAGCTCAGCGGTCGCGCCTCCTCTGGGAGTAACTGGGGTCGTGGCCGTAGTCGGCAGTGTAT
>NZ_JAHPYX010000168.1:0-8430 GCF_019058535.1 Candidatus Borrarchaeum sp. | reverse complement strand
TATTCAGGATTACATAATTTGTCAACACATCACTTAGCAAGTTATGTAATAGCTCGAAGAGGCTTGGGTTTCAAGGAAACATTTCCAACCATTTATGATTGGGTGCTCTCACATGTCGGGGAGTTTATAGAGCCCCGTGTGAAACAGGGCAGTCCTTACCGTAGATGGTCACAAATCCATGACCTGTTCAAGCACAGTGGGATAACCTCCTTCAAGACTGCCGAGATACTGCGAAAAACAGTAGTGATGAAGTATGTTTTGAACTCGGTGACGAGCACACAGCCCGATGACCTTAAGGCTGGTCTTTCCTCTCAGGGAAAGATTGAGGATTATCATAAAACGTGGAATTATATCAATGATTACACTGTTTTATAAATAATTGTAAGGTCAAGAACTCACAGAAGACTTCATTTAAGAACAAAATTCATGTCTTAACAGAAAAAACATAAAAACAAATTCAAAGAGATCGTGCGTTATGAGCGGTGTATTTTCTATAATACAACGGCGCATTGATTTTTCTGATGATAAAGTAAGATTGCTAATTTTGTTTATCATAGCATTTTGCATACGATTTGTCCTTCAATTCTTTAATATTGTTTTTGAAGGAGACGAAATGAATTATGCTCAACTTGCAAAAAACCTATATTACGGAGAAGGATACACCGTTACGTTTATAAATTTTCTATATCTTTCAAGTTCATTTGGGAGTCCTGATTTCTATTGGCCTCCATTAATGCCTTACACAATTTATTTCTTTTATCTTATATTTGGTGTAAGCGATTTTTCGGCAAAGTTAGTCTCGGTGATATTTGGTAGTCTATTGGTCTTCCCGATTTATTTTCTTGGAAAAGAACTTTTTAATGAACAAATTGGTTTCTTAAGTGCCCTTCTAGTGTCTATTTCCCGAAGCATGGTGTGGTTTTCAATTCAGGTTTTTTCAGATATCCCTTTGGCATTTTTTTTAGCAGTCTGTGTATACTGGAACATTAAAAACGCAAAGACAAATGATTTAAAATACGGAATTTTAAGTGGAGTTTTCTTTGGTTTGGCCTACTTAACTAGATTCTCTGCAATTATTTTTTTGCCAGTTCTGCTATTCAATTTGCTCTATCTAGGTAAAATGAAAAAGGGCGTGTATAGTCTTTTTATATTCATTGCTAGCTTCTTTATCATAATATCTCCTTGGCTAATTCGTAATGTGCTATTAACAGGATCTCTCTTTTTCTCAGAAAAAAGTGTTGCTTTAGCAAATTATATGCTTGGAGGTAACTATGAAGCAAATTTTTATGGTCTAACAGCACCTCCAAGCCCAATTCAAATATTCTTGGCAAATCCTTTAAGTGTTATTTCAAAATGGACAATCGGGATTTATCTCCAATATAAAGTATTCCCAGAATATCTTACTCCTCTTTTATTCGTTTTGGGATGCGTTGGAGGGCTTGTTTCAACAAACAAGTTGCAACAAAGATTGGTACTCTTCCTTCTAATTTTTACTAACTTTGCTTTCTATGGAATTGCAGTTTATGCAGGAAGAATCGGTGCGGTTAGTAGATATAATCTGGCAATCTATCCGTTCATATTCATTTTTTGTGCGAGAGGAATATTAAAATTGCAAGATCTTATTCCAAAGAATATTTTAGATTTAGAAATTAGGAAATTCAAGCTCAAACGATATATCATAATAATTGTGACCCTCATTGTAATAATTGAGGCATTAGTCATAACGACCAGCAATATAGTTCGTTTTGAGGGAAAAAATGATTCCTTGGAGTTATACAACGCAGGAATCTGGTTGAAAGAAAATACTGATCCTAACGCCATTTTAATGAGCAGAAAAGATATAATTCCTTATTATGCAGAGCGATGTTCAGTAAGATTACCTTTTGGTGATTTTTCAACGATAATACGCGTTGCTAGGGAATATGAGGCACAGTATATTATAATAGATGAAAGAGCTATTGCTGAGACACGAGCGGACTTGCCTGAGCAATTTGGGTTGTTGGACGAGAATAGCGCTCCATCTAATCTAAAAGTGGTTTATCTAGATACTGTAAGTGAGTATAAGGTTGTGATCTACTTGATCACATCCTACACTGTCTAGTGAGCTACCTCACGCTAAAGGGAGTTAGGGTAGTTTAAGGTATAAATCTACCACCTAACGAAAGGTTTATATAACAACATGTGAATTGAAACAACGAGATACATCACGAAAGACGCGATAAATGAGTGTCCGTGAATATTCGTCAATGTTACTAGGTGATCGTGTGCAATTTTGCGAAAAATGTGGAGCTTTGCTTTTTCCTGCTAGAGAAGGAAATAAAACTATTTTTAAATGCGAAGTATGTGGAATCGATTACTCTCTTCAAGAAAACAGTGCAAAAACGTATAAAATGGTTCAGAAAATAAATCATTCTCCAAGAGACGAAACTATAATTGTTTCTGAAGAAGAAAGGTCTCTTTTGCCAACCACTAAAATGGAATGTCCTAAATGTAAAAAATTTGTACTTGCAGAGTATTGGTTCTTACAAACTAGAAGAGCAGATGAAGGAGAAACTCGTTTTTTTAGATGTAAAGAATGTAGCTATACTTGGCGCGAGTATGATTAAAATTTTTTATACTAGAGCAATTCTAAGATTAAAGGACCAGTTTATTTTGTTTTTTTAATACATTTTTTATTTTGTTATATTCAGCCGATATTATTTAGAAAATTTGATATACTGGATTGTGTCGGATGATACAAATTTTTAAATCGATTTACGGTATGAGTTAGTTTACAATCCTTTGGACTTGATAAAATGCTTATTAATAAGGCAGTTTCAGTTAATAAAGTGGCTTTTATTGGTGCCCCACGTGTCGGGAAGACTACTTTGCTGTCTCTACTTACTGGAGAAAACCTACCAAAGGAATATCAACCAACAATAGGGCTGGATTTTGGAAATATCCAACTTGGCCATCACGAGTTCTCTTTATGGGATTTAGCAGGTCAAGAACAGTTTGCATTTCTATGGGAGATGTTTCTTAAAGGAACGAAATTGATTTTTGTAGTAGTAGATTCTACTCGCAATAATGTTCTTTTAACGAAAAAAATAGTTGAGAAGACAAAAAAGTGCTGTCAAAGGCTAATATGCATTGCCAATAAGCAAGATTTACCAGAAGCACTTAAACCTGAGGAAATAGCAGAAATTCTTAATGTGGAAACTTATGGTGTAATTGGTCTTGACCCAGAATACCGTACTTTATTGGAATTGATTCTTCATCAAAAAATAAGCCAACAACTCAAAGAACTCTGAAGCTTAAACTGAATGCTTCTTTTGTAATTCTCTAACTTTATTAAAGAGTTCAATGTCTAATCCTTTCATATCTTGAATTATTTCAGCATTTAATTCGAAAGTACCATCATCTTTACGAAAGATACGTCCAATTGCTCGGTTCAATGCACCCATTTCTAATTTTTGATCTGTTCTTACATTTATAGTGCCAGTCCCGTCATCAAGGATCTGTTCATCTGATGATACGCTTACAACTGTTCCAATGACTCGAACTCTATAATCAGTATCATTAAGTTCATTAATACGTCGTATACGAGCGGGGGCTTGTCTTTTTATTACATCGCTCATTTAACCCCTCCTTAATCAGCAATAGCTAGTTGTTCATTATTTTCTTAAGTTTTTCAATTAAATCATAATTCAATTACACATCTTCAGTTTCTAACTATTATAATAGTACAGTTTCTGTGAACATACAAAGAATTCAGTCTTCGTTTATTTTTCAGTTATATCTTTAGTCATTTGGATTGGCAACTCTTTCAGTATTTTTAGTGAAATGTTAAGAAGAGAAAGATAAGCATCACGCGCAGCTCTGCTTTCTTTCTTGCGATCTGAAAGATCTCTATGCCTGAGATTGTCAACAAGTATTTCAACTATTTGCTGAAGTGATAATCTTTCTGTAATCCACATAAAAGCAATAAAAGCCTCTACTACATCTCCTAATGTACCCATCTTAGCATGTGAAGGCACTTGTTTTCTTAATGTCGTTGCACGCAATGCACTGCACAATGTTTTATCTGGTACTTTTTCACCAGTTGGCATTCTTAGAACCATTGATTTTGCTATTGAATATGTAAAATTGACCAATGAATCTCCGAATTTTGAAAGCGCTTTGTCTGTGAGAATCTGTTTTAAATCTTGATAGGAAATCTTTAGATAATCTTGAAAATTAAACCAGCTATCCATTTTTCTTCATCCAGATGATCTTAACGTAATTTATCTCAAATAATTATCTTTGTGAGATAAGTAAAGGGAAAAGTATTTATGAGTTTTTTTTGGATGAAACGATAATCATCAGGATGGAAAAGTCCTAAAAAATTGAAACGTTACACGAAAAAAAGTCCATAGTAGCATTTGATAATCTTTTAAAAATCAGGCGAAGTCATTTATCTGTAATCCCATCGAAGGGAGGAACTGCATGGAGATATGTGATAGATATGGCAGAACAATAGTAGATATTAGGGTCTCTATTACACAACACTGCAATTTAAATTGCATATATTGCCATCATGAAGGATATCATGAAAGGTCTAACTCAGTAAAAAGAGCTGAAATGACTGCAGAAGAAATTCAAAGGCTAGTTTCAGTGAGCCGACGTGTAGGTATAAAACGTGTTAAAATAACTGGCGGTGAGCCACTCTTAAGACATGATGTCTTTGAGATAATATCAAAACTTTCTAAGTTAAAAGGAATTAACGAAGTCTCTCTGGTTACCAATGGAGTGCTTCTTGATCAAGACACATGTGATAGACTAAAATATGAAGGTCTAAAACGAATTAATATTAGTTTAGATACACTAGACTCACAAACATATTTTGATGTAACTCGAAAAAATATGTTAACCAAAGTACTGGATGGCATTACTCATGCCCAAAATTCTGGCTTAAATCCAATTAAAATAAATACAGTTCTCTTAAAAGGTATTAACGACACAAGAATTCGTGAATTTATCGAATTCGCAAAGAAAACAGGAGTCATACTCCAGCTTATAGAATTAATGACTTTCGATGAAAACAATGATACTTTCTTCAATAGGTATCATGTGGATCCAAGTCCCATCGAAGAAGTCCTCGAAGGAATTGCGAAGCACATAGAGGTCAGACAAATGCAACAACGAAAAAGATACCATCTAAATGATGGAACTGTTATCGAAATAGTCCGTCCAATGCATAATAGTGCCTTTTGTGCGAATTGTAAGCGATTGCGTGTCACTAGTGATGGTCATTTGAAACCGTGTCTAATGAGAGAAGATAATCTAATAGATATTATTACACCCATTCGAAGAAATGTTTCTGATGAAGAAATATATCAACTGTTACTGCAGGCGATCGCCTTAAGGGAACCATTTTTCAAAGAATAATCTTTTAAAAAGTGATGATATGCAAAAAAAAGTCATTATAACGATTCCAGCTTACAAAGCAGCAGATACACTGCCATCAGTATTTAAACGTCTTGAAAAGGTTGATGAATACTTCGATGAAATAATTGTTGTTGATGATGGAAGTCTAGATGATACATACAACGTTGCAAAGAAGTTAGGGGAGGAATATACGAAAAGACGTGGAAAACAGGTTGTAATATTGCAGCATTCGCCAAATAGAGGTTACGGAGGCTCCCAAAAAACGCTTTATTCAGAAACGTTAAAACGAGGAGGAGATATCGCCGTTCTTGTCCATGCAGATGGCCAATATCCACCAGAAGAATTACCTAACATACTTCAACCGTTCCTGCAAGAGAAGGCAGACGTTGTTTTAGGTTCACGGGCACTTGGAGGGCAGATGATTCACGGAGGTATGCCTCTTTTCAAATATTTTGGGAACCGTTTGCTCACTCGACTCGAAAATCTAATTGTTGGAATGAAACCACCGGTATCCGAATACCATACTGGATATCGGGCGTTTTCTCGTAAAGCGTTAAAACAGACTCGTTTCCATCTAAACTCCGAAAAATACGTGTATGATAGCGAAAGTTTAATCCAATGTAGAGAAAAAGGACTTAAAATTAAGGAAGTGCCTATACCTACGTACTATGGACAAGAGATCTCGTATCTTAGCCCAACGCGATATGGAATGCGAATTCTGAAGGTTTTAATAAAATATATGCTGCATAAAATAAAACTTCGCCCAACTCTACAATATTCTTAGGATCGAGATCTAAGAATAAAAAACGATTGTAGGTGCTGATTTACATCGTATTTTAGTTTTAAGGTAATTATATTACTTTAGAAACTGATGCTGCTGTCTTTGCTGTTTCGGTATACGCAAGAGTAGTTTCTACTGTAGGGGGGCTCCAAGCTACGACTAATCCTTTATTCGGTGGGATCATTGCCATTACCAGTGAGCCACTACCTTGAACATTCTTAGCTACGTATCTATCCTCAGTAGCTTGCATTAATGCATATTTTACATTTTGAACCACGACAGATTGTTTGTTACTGAACGCGTTCACAAGGTCTGGACCAGATGGCTCCCAATTATTTGTCTTGAACCACATTCCACCATTCCATGCAACTACGGCAACTGCACCTACAGCGCCGGAATTTAGTAAATTATTTGCATATCCTTCCACGCTCATTGTTTAATAAAGCCTCCTAAACGTCCTGTTTACAAATATAGCGTTTTGTTTGAGAGATCCACTCATCCGTTTTACTTAAAGTTTTTGATTCTTTTGGGAGCGCGCTCTGGTTTATGTGAATTTCTTTATGTTCTTCTGTAATAGTATTGGGAAATTCTGTTCCATTGTTTAGCGAAACATAAATAAATCTTTAAACAATTTTTGAAAAGATTATTTAGAAAATGGGTGTAAAAATGGATCATCCGAAAACTCAAGGGATTTACATAGAGATTGTTGTTAAAGCTAATTCAAAAAAGACAGAAGTACCAACACGTGTTGAAGGAAATATCATATATGTAAAAATAAAATCGCCTCCTCGACATGGAAAAGCGAATAAAGAACTCTTACGTGAGTTAAGTAAATTATTTAATGTTTCACAAGATCGTATTAACATCGTTTCGGGGCATTCAAGTTCTCGAAAAACTATTTTCCTAGAAATGAGTCAAAAAAACGTGAAAGATATATTGTCTCAATTTTAAGACTATTTTAATCACTATCAATTTTTAAATAGATTGAAAGATTAAATATTTCACGGGAATCTAGGATGATTCTCTTTTTCGATATGTCTTTGCTTATTCCATTTTCTTAACTCAAGAATGACAAGACTAACGATTCCAAAAATGATGGTAATGCCAGGCCCAAGAAACAAGCCAATCAATGTTGCGGCAACTGCAATATCATCAGAAATACCAAGTAAACGGTATATCGCAAAACCAGCAAGCGTTCCCGTACCAATCGATGCTGGCATCGCTGTTGCTATTCCCACTAGAATGCTGACAGAGATAGCTAATGTAATTGTCCATATAGAAACACTTACCCCTATACTGCGGAATACTAGAACCGTTGCGAATAATTCAATAAACCAGCGTAAAGCAGTTAGCATTGGAACAGCAATCAGGGGGTATTTGAGTGTTTTATACAATTCAACACTTTCATAGAAATTATCAAGTTCATTGATTGCGGAATTATTAATTCGTTCAGCAAGGCGCTTCATACGTGATGGCATTTTCCTTAAGAGTGATTGGAGCATTTTCAGAAGTAACTCGCCGACAGATCTTTTAAATGCAACAAGAATCGCAAAAATTATGACAAAGCAGAATAAAATAAAGATGAATAATGTAAAATAAATCGAACTAAGCGATAGAAAATATTGTTGCAGCACTATAATGACTCCAAGAGCACTAAATGTGATTATAAATAACATATCATAGATTCTCGTAAAGAGGACAATGCTAGCAGAATCACCTATTGAGAGATCTTGGTATTTTCGATGTACTTCTAATCTCACAATGTCTCCAGTCTTTCCTGGCAATGCAGTGCTCAATGCGTATCCAAACGCCCATACAGGGAAAGTTGATATTAATGAGAGATTAGGATATTTTGCTTTTTGAAGAATTTGCCATATAAGAGATTTTATAAGAAGACTTAGAATATAAAGACACAATGCAAAGATTACGTATATTAAATTTGTATTAACAAGTAGAACGAGGACTTCGCGCCCTCCAACCATATAAACAAGTAGATAGACGAGACCTAGACCAATAGCTATCAATAATGCAACTCTTAGAATGTGTCTCATAAAATCACGAGGCATTATAATTCAAAGGAAAAATATTTACGCTCTTTTAGTTCGTAAATTTTGAGTTCGAACCCATGTATTTTCTCGAAAAATAAACTTTTCCTTTTTGATTTTACAGAAAAATGAGTTGGTTTAATGCTGTATGAAGTTCTTTGAGATCCTCCATAGAAAAAAATGTGATAAGAGCCCTTC